>JADFPW010000191.1 GCA_022562105.1 Planctomycetota bacterium | reverse complement strand
CCGATGCCCTGCTCGCCCGCGGCAAGAAAGTTGAATGCCTCGACTCCGGCGCGATCCGCCGCACCATCAATCGCAGCCTGGGATTCAGCCGCGACGAAATCGAAAGTAATCTCAACCGCCTAGCCTACGATGCGAGCATGCTCAATCGAAACGGGGTGATTGCGGTGGTATCTGCGGTTTCGCCCTACCGGAGCGTGCGCGACTCGATTCGTGAAGCCAGTCCCGGATTCGTCGAAGTCTACTGCCGGTGTTCGATGGAGGTTCTGGTGAGCCGCGATTCTTCCGGCCTCTTCGACCGTGCCCAACGGGGCGAGGTACAGCACGTGGCCGGAATCGACGCCCCCTACGAGGAACCGCTCAAACCGGAGGTGCTGCTGAACACCGATGCCGAAGCGCCGGATGACTGCGCCGGCAAAGTGATCGCCACGCTCGAACTCCTCGGGCGGATCGAACAGCAGGAGTCGCCCTGCTACACGGCGGCCGAAGAGGAGTTGATAAAACAGCGTCTTCAGGATCTGGGTTACCTCTGAATTTGGTGATTCGGGTATTGGGTGATCTAGTGAGCGACGGGGGGAACCATGGCAAAGTCACCAAGTCACCCAATCGCCATCACGCCACATCAGCCGCACTGATCCTGCTTCCCTTGTTCACGATTCATCATGGGGTCGCCCAGGCGCAGATGACCAGGCCGCCCCGACTAGACATGGCGGCCGCAGTGGTGCCTCGGTCGGCGCCAACCGAACGCCTGCTTCGAGTCGGGTCCGAGGCCATCGCCCGCGGTGACTGGAAACTGGCCATCGATTCACTGCAGCGGATCCTGGATGATGAGAACGGCTCTGCCTTGGTTCCCGACGCCCGATCCGAGATCGATCAACCCCTCGTTTTCTGCGCCGCGCAAGATGTTGCGGAAAGAATACTCGCTACCATGCCACAGGATGGACTGCGGGCGTACAGGATTCTGTACGACGGTCAGGCCAAGGCGGCCTACTTGCGCGGCGTCCAGGAGCATGACCGGCCGGCCCTGACCGCGCTGGCGAACCGGTTTCTACTGAGCAGTTGGGGCGATGATGCCGCGGTTCTGGCCGCCGCGTGGGCGTTGGATGCAGGGCACAGTGGCGAAGCACTTGGACTGCTTGATCGGGTGGAATCACGCTGCCACACCATCGACACGACCACCCCGATTTGGCGCCGATCGATTCTACGGGCCGTCGCCATGGCCCAGTCGGGCGACACCACCGGCGCCCGCGCCCTGCTGGGCGATCTAATGACCCATATGGACCCCGGCCAAGCTGCACACCACCTTCGCACCACGGAGACTTGGATCTTTGAAAGAGGTCGGTCCGATCGAACTGAGGACGGACCCACCTGGATCCTCGAGGGCGCTTCCTGGCCTACGCGAGGCGGTGGCGCGGACCGTTCGGGAATCATGCCGGCGGTGCTGGATCCGCAACTACGATATTCGCAAACCTATGAGTTCCTGACCGGACCATCGAGGCACGTTGGATTCGACGGCCCTGCCGTCGGCCACAGTCGATACACCCGGATTCCCGCCATGCATCCCTGTGTTGAAGGGGGTCGATTGTTTGTCAAGTCAGACGACGCCTTCGTGGCGTTGGATCTCGAAACGCTCAGCCCGATCTGGTCTGTGCCGCGAGGCTCCGACGTTGAGGAACGCCTTGACCAGTGGGGTCGAGCCCGGGCGGCGTCCGTCTTCCGAGGAATGCTCCCACCGGAGCCGAACAATGACCCCGGGATCGCCACTGACTACGTCACCGCCGCCCTATCGGTGTACCACGGACAGGTGTATTCAATCGAGCGCATCGGGTTCGCCCGCGACCTGCCGGCGGGCGAGGTGGACAAGAGTGTTCGCCCGAGCGTTCCAACTATCGAGCCGGGCGTTGTGGGCGGAACGAGACTCATCGCCTATCGCGCTGAGACCGGCGCGATTCTATGGCAGTGTGGGCGAACCGCAGATCGGGCCGACCCCCTCGGACGAGTGGAGTTCTTGGCCCCGCCCATACTTGTTGCAGGTCTGCTGTGGTCGCCCATCCTGGATCTGAGTGACTCGGCTGGGGCTGGGAATGAACTCTCGATGGTGGCGTTGGATCCGCGCAGCGGTCAACAGATCCATCGAGTCATGCTCTGTTCTCTGTCGAGGACGAGTGGGTTTGGACGGTCAGCGCTGTATCCGGCGGCTGCCGAGCATACCCTATACATACCGACCGGGCACGGCCTCTTGCTGGCGATGGACGCGGAACAGGGCATCGTGCGTTGGGCCAGCCAGTACGAGTCTCGCCAGTCCTCGGCGTCAAACGCCCGCCGACCGCGCTCCTCACCGGGGCCGGGGCAGTGGTCGTGCAGTCCGCCCGTGGTATGTGGAAGTGCGGTAGTTCTTGCACCCGTCGATGGCCGGCAGGTGATGGCGTTCGACCGAAACGATGGGCACCGCCTGTGGTCGATCGAGGCCCCGATCGAGAGTGAGTACATACTTGCGGGCACCGCGGATACGGTAATCCTGGGCGGCGAAGTCGTCCAGGCGATCGATGTGAGCTCGGGAGCGGTTCGCTGGACGACCAGGATCCCTCCACCGACCGGACGCGGAGCCCTGAGCGGTTCAAGGATCTATCTTCCGACGCTCGATGGCTTGGTGGTGCTTGACTCGACGACCGGTGACCGTTGTGACCGCGACGGACTCTGTAGACCTGCGACGCTGGGCGAGCAGGTGGAACCTGTTGCAATCGTTCCGCGTAAACCGTTGGGCAACCTATTGAGCATGGCCGGCCGTTTGATCAGCGTGGATCCGTCGCGGGTTCAGACGTTTCTGGATTCGGCAACGTATGACGACATTCGAGCTGAGTTTGAGAGCCAGCCTACCGACGTTGCGCTGAAGCTGCGCCTTGCAACGATGGAGTTGCAGCGAGGTGAGCCGAAGGAGGCCCGTGCCATCCTGCGCCTCCTCGGCCCAGGCCTGGCGGTCACCAGTGATGCGCAGCGGGCCTACGCTCAGCACCTGGGCGTCCGGGTTTTGCTCGAATTGGCCGGACCCGCCGAGACGCTCGAGGCTATCGAGTTCCTGTCTGAAGCGAGCCTGGCAGCTCGTTCGACTCCCGATCGGATTGACGTTGCCCGCGTGCTGGCGTGGCGCTGGCTGGAAGCGGGACGAAGTCGGAACAGCCATCGGTGCCTGGTCGATTGCATCTGGACTACACCGATGGACGAACTGGTCAAAGTGGGCCGCGGACCCGAAACCCAGCGGACTCACGTCGCCGACTCGCCCCTCTGGAGACGAGGCCGAGATATACTGGCCCACGAGCTCAGGGAGATCGAATCCGAGATCGGGAAGGAAACACTGAGGCAACTGACGGATGAGTATGCGGATGTGGTCTTGGACGGGCGGCGTGATTTGACCCAGCCCGATCGGCGGGACCAAGGCCTGGCTACGCTGGAGATGTTCGCAGACATCGGCGGACCCGGTGATGTCGGGCAGCTCGCCCTCATCGCGCTGGCCGACGACGCGCGCAAGCGCCACCATATGGAGGCCGCAGAACAATACCTGTGGCAGTCGGTGGAACGCGAGCGCAGCTCCGCAACGGGCGGCGAGACGCCGGTCGCTACTTCCGGTGACTCGCTGGCTGCGCTGGCTGATTTGTACCGAGAGCAGGGGCCTGCCCTGGAGTCGCTAGCCGAGTATTGCCGAAAGCTCGCCATCGGAGAGACGATTGTCTCGGTCAATGTTGATGAGCCTGCAATCGTGCTGAACACGAAAGAGGCATGGTCGAGGCGGCTGGCGAGAGGTGTGCCTCGGTTGGTTGATATCCGTAGTGGCTCGCAGGGCCCCCTCGGCGCAGCCCGACCCAAGCCCGCGCTGCCATTGATCACCGTGGCCGATGGCGACGTGCTCCGGGCACACGCCATCGACGACGGAGCGTTGCTATGGGAATCAGAGCTTACCCTGCTGGACGCCATGATCGACCTGCCGCTGGCAGGCCGGAGCACGGCGAGACGACGGTGGGCGGCTCGCGACGGCCAGACGCTAATCGTCAACAGTTCGCGCGGGCTCCATGCTGTGGGTGCGTTCACCGGAAAACGTCTCTGGAGTGTGGAGTACGAAGGGCGGAGCGACGCCACGTGGCCGCTACGGCGCGATCAGTGTCTCGATGCGGCGTCAGGCTACGTAGCCTGCGAACGGCGGGCGGGACTGATCACCGTGTTGCGCACCCTGGACGGGCGAGTCGCGTGGGAGCGGTCGTTCTTCGGACGGCGGGCCGGGCGAATCCGCATTCACGATCGATGGGTGATGGTGACCGGCGAACGCGCGGAAATGGTCGGGCTCTACGAGTTGGCTACTGGTCGCCTCGTCGCAGCCATGAGCTTTGATCAGGCGGACGCGAACCGCGGAGTGGTCTGGCCGCTTCTTGTCCAACTTGTCGAGGGGGATTCGCTCATCGTCGGACCCGACGGCACGCGTGTCGTTGCCTACCGGGTGACGGATGGGATCGAGGCACAGAAACAATGGGACGTCGAAATGGACGACGGCCTCTCCGTCCTCGTCGATCTCGGCGATGGGCACCTGCTGTGTGGTCTTCACCGTAGCAGCGTGCGGATGATCGAGGTGCAATCCGGTGCGCCAGCCGGAGCGGAAGTGTACCTCGATACGCCCGTTCCGATTGGGGCAGCCGTTGCGGCGGGCAATGTGGTCGTTCTAGCTGCCAACGAGCGCCGGCACGCTGGAGTCACGACGTTTCTCTACTGGATGGATCGAGACACGTCGGAAATCGTCTGGTCGCGCCGACTGCCTACCGTCACGCCGGTCGGGGCTGAGCAATTGCGTGTGTTTGCCCATGCCGTTCCGGTCCTTCTGCGGCTAGAATCAGGCAGAACCAGACTCAGGGGATCCGGCCGACGAACCGAGGTCGCCCTGGTTTTGATCGGCAAGGAGGACGCCCGCGAAGTCGGAGCGCCCGTGTCGTTTTCGTATACCGATCCATCGGATGCTCCGGACGGAGTCATGACGGCCAGGCCGGGGCGACTGATCTTCACCACGAGCCGGGAGATCGTGGCCGTGCGAACCGTAGAGGCGCAATGACAGGTAGAACCTATCCCAAAACCGTCAACCAGCCGCGAACTTCAGTTCGCGCGGTGCCGGGCACCCTTGCAGCGCAGGGCAAGCCGAATCGTTTCCGCATTGTTCCATGGACGATGGTCACGGCGCTGGTGTTGGTCGGGTATCCGGCCGGGCGGGTGGCCGGCGGGGCGTCCGGCTTGTTGCCGCGACATGTGACTCCTCAAACGCAGGCTGCGATTGATAGAGGGCTGGCCTACCTGGTTCGCAACCAGGGCCCGGACGGTGCGTGGCGCAACGAGGGCGGGTACGGTCGGTATCCAGTGGCGATGTCGGCGTTGGCGGGGCTGGCCTTGCTGATGGACGGGAACACCACGACCCAAGGTCGCTATGCCCGGCAGGTCGATGAGGTGACGCGTTTCCTGGTCGAGTCATCCAACGCCGACGGCTTGATCGCCCGGGGCGACGGCGAAGGGCGTCCGATGTATGGGCATGGATTCGGCATGTTGTTCCTGTCGCAGCTATATGGAACGGCGGAGGATCCAACCCGACAGGAGGTCATCGGCGACGTGCTCCGGCGGGGCGTTGAGTTGATCGCTCGTTCGCAGAGCTCACTCGGCGGATGGTACTATCGACCGACGGATCGGACCGACGAAGGGTCGGTGACCGTCACACAAGTGCAGGCCTTGCGATCCTGCCGCAATGCGGGGATTGCTGTTCCCCGGGAGGTGATCGATTCAGCGATGAACTACCTGGCCCTCTCCGCTCGTAGCGATGGAGGCATCGCCTACCGTGCCTCGATGCGGCGGGGTAGCTCCCGCCCGGCCATCACCGCGGCGGCGGTGTGCTGTTGGTTCAACGCCGGGGAGTATGACCATCCGCTGGCCCTGCGCGGGTTGGAATATTGCAAGGCCAACATCAGCGTGGGCGAGGCGAGACAGGGCCACTACTACTATGCCCACCTCTACCTGGCCCAGGCGCTCTATCTGGCCGGCCCGGATGAATGGGATCACTATTTCCCGCCGATGCGTGATCGACTGGTCGCCACGCAATACCCGGACGGTCATTGGCACGGGGCCGGGGTGGGCACGACGTACGGCACGTCGATCGCCCTGATCATCTTGCAGTTGCCCCACAGCCGCCTGCCGATCATGCAACGTTGAGGCGGGTGGCACGGTCTGGTACTCCAGGCCGTGGAGCTACTGGTCGCGGTGGGTGGCACGGTCTGGTACTCCAGGCCGTGGGCGCCTCGAGATAATACAATAGTCTGCAGTCTGCGATCTCCACGGCCTGGAGTACCAGACCGTGCCACCCCATGGGGCGGTGCGGAACGGATCGCCAGCCGAGGCCAGGAAAAGGAACGACATGCACGAACATTCACCGGGATCGGAATCGGTCGGCGCCGAAACGGAGACTCATGGCGATGTCGCCGATCTCCAGCGGCTTCACGCCGGCTACCAGCGGATTCGTGGACAGCTCAGCCGGGTCATCGTCGGACAGGATGCCGTTCTCGAGGAGCTGTTGATCGCCCTGTTCGCCGGGGGCCACTGCATCCTGGAGGGCGTCCCCGGATTAGCCAAGACCATGATGATCTCCACCCTGGCCCGTTGCTTGGCCCTGTCGTTTTCGCGAATCCAGTTTACGCCCGACCTGATGCCATCCGACATCACCGGCACCGAAGTGCTGCAAGACGACAAGGCCGCCGGAACGCGTTCATTCCAATTCCTCCGCGGACCCATCTTCGCCAACGTCATCCTGGCCGACGAGATCAATCGCACGCCTCCCAAGACCCAGGCTGCACTGCTCGAAGCCATGCAGGAGCGACAGGTGACGGTGGGAAACGACTGTCACGCCCTTCCCCTGCCGTTCTTCGTTTTGGCCACCCAGAACCCCATCGAGCAGGAGGGTACCTACGCGTTGCCCGAAGCCCAGCAGGATCGATTCATGTTCAAGACGCTCGTCCGCTACCCGTCGTACGATGAGGAATATGCCATCGCCGAACGGACGACCGCCGACGACCAACCCCAGGTCGAGGCCGTGTTCACCCAGTCGGAGATCAGCGCGTTTCAACATCTGGTGCGCCGCATTCCAGCGGCGCCCACCGTCATTCGGTATGCGGTGGACCTGGTTCGGGCCACTCGTCCGGACGATGCCAGTGCGTCGTCGCTGATCCGCAGCATGGTGACCTGGGGGGCGGGTCCGCGAGCGGTCCAAGCCCTGATCGTCGGCGGGAAGGCCCGGGCGGCGCTGGCCGGGCGCGGATACCTGGCCTATGACGACATCCGAGAATTGGCGCCGGCCGTGTTGCGACACCGTCTGGTCACCAACTACTCCGCTGAGGCCGATGGGTACGACACCGATCGGGTCGTTGGCGAACTGCTCGACACGGTGCGTCCACCGCAGGACGATCTAACGGACGACGACCGCATCGCTCGGGCAGTGGCCAGTTAGTGTCCGGGCCAGGAGTCACGTCCGTGACAGATGCATCAGCCAAAGTGAGGAGCCCATTTCGTCCAGAAGTCCTGTCGAAGATCAGCCGCCTGGAGCTTCGGGCTCGGTACGTAGCCGACGGTTTCCTCGCCGGGATGCACCGAAGCCCCTACAAGGGATTCAGTGTGGAGTTTGCCAATCATCGGGCTTATGTCCCGGGCGACGATCTGCGCCACCTCGATTGGCGAGTGTACGCCAAAGCGGATCGGCTCTACGTCAAGGAATACGAAGTCGATACCAACTTGCGTACCTACCTACTACTGGATGGCTCCCAATCGATGGCCTACCCGCAGCATCCCGTCGATGGGCGAATGACCAAGTGGGAGTACGCCTCGACCGCGGCGGCGTCGCTGGCCCATCTGCTGCTGAGCCAGCAAGATGCCGTCGGATTGGTTCTCTTTGACGGCCACCAGCATCAAACCTGGCCTTCCAGCACGCGCCGCGCCACACTCACACCGTTGGCTGAGGCGATCGAAGCTTGCGGCGAGCAGATGCGAGTGTCCCAGACCGGTGCCACTGGTGGCCTGTCCACCAGTGCGGGCGCCCGCGACTTAGCAGCCGGAAACACCGCTCACCGCAGCCCCCCTGCACTGGTGGACAAGCCACCAGGGGCACCCGGCGACATCACGGCAGATGCCGGCGCTACCGGGGCCGTGCTTCGACGATTGGCTGAGGACCTACCCAAGCGGTCGATGGTGGTGATTCTGTCGGATCTGTTGTCCGATCCGGAGGCGATCATTGGCGGTCTGAGGACATTGCGCCACCGCCAGAAAGACATACTCGTTCTCCACATTCTCGATTCGGACGAATTGACGTTTCCGTTCGATGAACGGA
>JADFPW010000190.1 GCA_022562105.1 Planctomycetota bacterium | reverse complement strand
CACTGATCTAGGACGGGGAATACGAAAAAGAAAGCACCGAACGTCACTAGGACGGATTCGGTGCTTTCCGGAGGGGAAAGAAGCCAATTTTAAGCCCGCTCTAAGCGGGGATGTCGCCGGGCCGCAATGCTACTCGCTGGTCGCGCCATAGACAAGCTACCTAGGCGCACGGACAACGGACCTGGCCCGGCGGGCGGTCCTTCTGCTATATTTCGATGATCGGTCGCCGCCGGCCAGCACTTTAGCCTTTTTGAGCCGGATGCCTGAATTTCATGGACCCTGATGGGGCCGGGAGGAGGATCCAGGAGGACTGAAGCGACCGATTCGCCTGGAAACGTCGTCTGAAAGCTCAATCTAGCACTGTGACCAGCCACAGGATTCACACTTACTGCACCCTTCCACAAAATGTAGCGGGAACCGGCACTCGGGACACACGATCTTGTAGGCGTCGAGCGGTAAATATGGGCCGTCCGCACCCACCGCGGGTGCGGACGGCTGAACGGCCTGAAAGCCGTGGCGCACGGATTCATCGTTACCTTCCCCGACTAGGTCGCGGGAGGTGGTGTCCAACGCTGATGGAGAGGCCGCAGCGGTGCGACTTCCGGAAAACGGACTCCTCGTAGCGGAATCCGCGGGTTGGGAGGCGGGCTCGCCGGCAGGACGGGTTGAATGCTTTCCGTTCTTCCCGTGGCCGTTGCCATTTCCGGCAAGCTTGGGTTTGGCGAGCTCCTCGAGGGTGAACCGGCCGAGCAGAAGGTTGCTCAGCCCTACGCTGCATTTGGCTCGATCGTACTTCTCGAGGGCTCGGGCCAAGCCGTCGCCGAGGCTCATGATCTTCCCCTCTTTGGTACGCACCTGAAGGCTCGAACCGATGCCCTTGAGCTGATGAATGACGTGCCACAGGCTTCCCCCGCTTCGCAGCCACAGGCTGACCATACGGCAAATCGCCTCCAGGTCGCTGCTGGCCAGGTCGCCGCCTTTACCCAACTGGGCGAACACCTCCAACTCGCGCTCGGTATGCGGATCGACCGTGATCTGAACGTGCATATTGCCGAACGGAGTGATCTGGCGGATTCGCACGCTGCTGGCGATTTCCAGCAGCTCGGCCGGCTGCAACGATGGAGGGCGCGCCGCTTCCGGCGCCGAGGGCTGGGCGTTCACGGTGACGGTGGCCGGGGTGGAGTTGGCCTTGGGCTCCGGCCTCTGGCGAGCAGGCTCGCCTGCCGGGCGGTCCTTTTCTTCCGTAGTCGCCCTGGCCATGGGCTGGCCGCTACGGCACTGATCGCGGTAGACGGTGACTCCCTTGCATCGAAGCTCGTAGCTCATCCGGTAGATCAGCTCGACATCCTCGTGCGTGGCCGAGGCGGGGAAGTTGATGGTCTTGGAGATCGAGGCGTCGCAATGCTCCTGACAGGCGGCCTGCATGCGCACGTGCCATTCAGGGGCCACCTCGTTGGCGCATACAAACACCTTGCGCACGTCCTCTGGAATCCCCGGAATGTTGGCGAGGGTGCCGTCCGTGGCGATGCGATCCATCATTCCCTCGCCGAAAAATCCGCGGGCTCGGGCTAACCGGTCGAAGATCGGATTGACCTCCACCATGGGCCCGTGGCCTTGATCCTGCCCTTTGAGAACGTTGCGGTGAAACACCAGGCTAAACAGCGGCTCGATGCCACTCGAACAGCCGGCGATGATGCTGATCGTGCCGGTCGGGGCCACCGTTGTACAGGTGGCGTTGCGCATCGCACGACCATGGCGCAGATCCCATATGCTGCCTTTCCAGTTGGGGAAACAGCCACGCTCCTGGGCTAGGCCCTCGCTGTATTCATGGGCGGTATCGTCGAGGAAGCGCATGAAGCGTCGGCCCCATTCCACGCCCTTGGAGCTGTCGTACGGAACTCCCAACCGGAATAGGGCGTCAGCAAATCCCATGATCCCCAAACCGATCTTGCGATTGGCCGTGCAAATGTCGTGGATCGCTTCCAGCGGATACTTGTTCACGTCAATGACGTTGTCCAGAAAGCGGACCGACTGGTGTACGGTCTCGCGCAGCGCCGCCCAATCGACATCCGCCTCCGGCGTGCATGAGTCGGTGATGAACAGATTCAGGTTGATGCTGCCCAGGTTGCAGGCTTCATACGGAAGCAACGGTTGCTCGCCACAGGGGTTGGTCGCTTCCATGCGCCCGATATGGGGAGTCGGATTGGCCTGGTTGATCCGATCCATGAAGACCACCCCCGGCTCGCCCGTTCTCCAGGCGTGATCGACGATGATCTTCCACAGATCCCCGCGAGTGTAATAATTTCCTTCCGGAGCATCCTCAACAGGAATCAACGTGCCGATGGTGTATTCCCAGATTTTCAAGTCCTTGGGCAACAGGTATTCACGCTTGGTGCGCGGATTGCGCACGACGTGCGGCTCATCGGGGCTGCGTAGAAACGCTTCCATCCACTGGTCAGTGATCTTGACGGAGATGTTGTAGTTGGTGAACTGGGTCAGGTCTTCTTTGGCGTAGAGGAACTTCAGGATATCAGGATGATGAATGTACATCATCCCCATATTTGCACCTCGGCGAAAAGCTCCTTGTTGGATGGCGTTGGTCGCTTCGCTGAAGGCACGCCAGAAACTGATCGGACCGCTGGTGGTCCCCCCGCTGCTGGAAATGTAATCGCCGGTGGGGCGTAACTCGTCGAAGGCAAATCCGGTTCCACCGCCCGCCTTCTGGATCAGCGCCGTGTGCTTGATCGAATCGAAAATCTCCTCGATGCTGTCGCCAACAGGCAGCACAAAACAGGCACTGAGCATGCCCATCTCGCGTCCGGCGTTCATCAACGTCGGACTGTTGGGCATGAAACGACGACTGGACATCAGCCGGTAGAATCGGTCCTCCCACTCGCTGCAGACCGCCTCGCTACCGCCGTGCTGCCGTTCCGCATCCGCCACGCACTTGGCCACCCTGCGGAACAACTCGGCCGGCGTCTCGACGCACTGGCCGGATTCGTCCTTCTTGAGATACCGGGCCCTCAACACCCGCTGGGCGTTGTCCCCGAGCTTGATCTCGTCGTCGCCCACGTCCGCGCAGCCACCACTGCTGTCGATTTGACACGTCTGCATGCCGACCCCTACGCCCTCACCGGCGACACGCCGAGCCGCGCCTGGCTCGAAACTCTACGGCTGAGCCGTCAACTGCCAGCAAGGTTCTAACCCGCCAGCCAAAGCTGGACGGGGAAATCTACGCCAAGTGAACCAACCACCCGATTCCACCCGATTGGAATCGCCGCTGCCCCTGCCCCTCAGCCAACAGCCGGATCTCTGCCCCGGGTACTACATGTTGGGAACATCCTTCAAACTACCCCACTATGTGGGACTCGTCAACTGATTTCGTCCGAAAATAATTGGCCTGCGCCCAAACTATTGTGGTACCACGAGTTGCGATTCCGAATCAGGCTGGAAAGCCCCGGAATGGTCGACCCAACGAGCCGCCCAGCGGCCCACGCGACGCCAGGTGGCGCCGGGAGGAGGCTGCGACGTGCTAGGTTCGGTCCGGCTCTTTTGGCTTGGGAATGACCGCTTGGATGTGACCCAGGAGGCAGTCCACGACTTCGGCGATCGAAAGGTCGCTGGTATCGATGACGATGGCAGCGTCCGGCTCCAGGAGGGGGGACCATTGGACCGAGTCGTTGGCATCGCGGGTCTTCAGGTTGTCTAGTACTTCCTTGAAATCCACCTCTTCGCCGTCAACCTGCAAGTCACGAAGTCGCCTCAAGGCCCGCTTTTCCAGGTCGGCCTCGAGCACGAACTTCAGGTCGGCATTTGGAAAAACGACGCTGCCCTGGTCGCGACCTTCGGTCACGAATGATCCGAGTCGGCGCCCCAACCGCTTCTGCTCTGCCACCATGAGGTCGCGCAGCGCCTGGACTCGGGCCACGGCGCCAGTGGCTTGGCTGACTTTCAGGCTGCGGACAGCCTCACTAATGTCATGCCCATCGGCTCTGACCCTGACATGCGTAGGCCCACAATCAAGTTCCAGACGTGTTCGCCGGGTCAATTCCACCAGCGCTTGCTCGTCTTCGAGAGAAACGCCCCGAATCAGAGCCACATGGGCGATGGCCCGATACATCGCCCCGGTGTCGAGATAGGGAAGCTCAAGCCGGGCAGCGACTTTGCGCGCCGCCGTCGACTTTCCGGAGCCGGCTGGTCCGTCGATGGTGATTACCATCACAGGGATTCTACCGACCAGTTCCGTTGCGCCAAATCGGGAGCCTATTGCGGCCCCAACTGCGTCGATATCGAAGCAAGAGATCGATGATGGGGCACTAGCGAGGACCTCGCTGAGGAATCTGTACGTTTCGGGTGTTTACCCTCTTAACCAAGATGCAGCGTTCCAAACCCGAGCACCTACCAAGGATTGAGGTCTCGAAGTCTAAATTGGCAATCATCATCGAGTGGATGTCAAGCTGGGGAATACCCCCGATTGTCGCTGCTCAGGCGTGAGGTATGTTTCTATCGGACACCACGATGGCTGCCGCGATGGCGGCCGGGAGGCGGCCGATCTACGGAGGGGAACAGCCGCCTGTCGTCGGGCCGGTGATCCGCGTCGAAAACTCAGGCTATTCGGGGCAGGCGAACCCACGCAGAAGGCAATATGCCCCCAGGGAAGCCAGTCGGCCCCCGCAGAAGTCTAGCTGGAAATGTCGCAGTCAATGCCCACAATCGAACCGAAATATTGCCCCCCGACGGGCTACGTGGCGTCCCTGGAACAACGCCCCAAATCTGCTGACACGGAGGTCGGCAGCATCATTTCCCTCCTTTCACAACCGCGCCTTGGCTCGTACCAAACGGCGGGACAGAGGTAGTTCAGGCACTACCCGCCCTAGAACGAGCGGCACCGGTGAAGCACGGAGGCTTCATCGGTGCTTCGTTTTGCGCAGGCGACCTCGTGAATGGCCATCCCCAAATCTACGGGTGCCATGGGCAAGCCGCAGCTTGCCCGTGCCGTCCCTGCATGGCTCACGGGCCAACAAGTTTGCCCATGGCACCCGACAAAAGAACCCGTCGTTTGAGCTGTGTCGAAGCACTAGCCGGAGTGAACGTCCTTGACCGATGAAAACCTCCGACGTCCCAGGTAGGCCACCCAGCTGATCGGAGGCGTCAAGCGCGGCGAGTGGCCAAACAGCCGGCACGATCCCTACGTCGTCTCCGCCTCATCCAGCAGCCGTTGATACTCGTCCGGCGTGTTGATGCTTCGGAGCGAGGCAAGATGGGGATCGGCCGCCGCAAAATCTTCCGGGCGGAGCACAAGGCAGTCCAACGCCGCCACCAGATCTTGAAGTCGGCGTTTACCCTCATGCAGCAACCTCCCGATGACCGCGTCGACGTCGCATCGGTAAATCGCCCCGAGCGGATGAAAACGCTGGCCATCGCGGACGACAGCGGCCTGATGCTCGCCGACACGAGACCGGAGCAACCGAACAAACTCGGGCCTAAGCAGCGGCGCGTCGCAGCCGATCAGGAATACCAGATCGCAGTCGTCTGCAACGGCGGCCAGTCCAGCCTGAAATCCTCGGAGGGGGCCTTGGTCGGGTACGTCGTCACTGGTGACGCGCACGGATCGGGGCATTGGGGGTAGTTGCTGATGGGAGGCCCGCACCACGACGATCGGGTCGGCCACGTTAGCCAGACGGTCCACCGTGCGCTGGAGTAGAGTCTGCCCAGCCAATGGCAGCCAGGCCTTGTCCTTGCCCATGCGCCGGCTGTGGCCGCCACACAGCACCACGCCTCCAACCGCCGGAGATTCGTGCTCGCTACTCATACGCCCCCAGCATACCAGACGAATCGACCCCGCTCATTGGCGTCCATGGTCGAGACGCGCGCAGGGCGACACAGGGTGTACTTTTCGCCACACCGACCATCATCCGAACGATCGAGCGTGGCCCCTCCGTCGCTTGACCGAGTCAGACCCCCTCCTATAATCGCCGGGCACTTGCTTGGCAGGTGGGCACCAACCGCTGGCAGCCCGAAGAACATGGGCAGGACCGATTCGCCGGTCGAACACCCTTGCCATCGTTCGCCCAGCCGCGTTGCTACGGCCGGCGAGGCGCCGGCCACTACTGCTACGGGCGGGTCAAGCGGAACAGGCGGCGTAACGGCCGGCAGAAGATTCAGAAAGGACGCCTAGTCCGTGGTGGATGAGAATGCCGGAACCGATTCCTTCGCCGTCCGACACCATTTCCTGATCCGGAGACTGCACTCGCTGGCTGGGCTGGTACCCGTTGGCGTGTTTCTGACGTTCCACCTGCTCCTTAACTCGACGATCGTGGCCGGACCGGATGCGTTCCAATTCGGTGTCGACCAGATCCACAAGATCGAAGCCTTGGGCATCCTCGAGTTGGTCGAAGTCTTCGGAATCTTCGTGCCGTTGGCCTTCCATGCCATCCTGGGCGTCAAGATCTGGCTGTCGGGTGAACCCAATGCACTGGCTTATCGCGACGGGAGCAACATTCGATATACGTTGCAGCGGCTAACGGGCGTGGCGGCGTTCCTGTTCATCATGCTTCACCTCTGGCAGATGCACTGGCTGGGGGCGCCCTTCGGGGGCGGATTCTTCGATCCGCAATACGCAGCCGCTTCGGCAGCCGAAGTGATGAAACCCACCTGGGTCGGGCTGGTCTATGCCGTGGGAACTCTCTGCGCAGTGTTTCATTTTGCAAACGGGATTTGGACGTCGTTGATCACCTGGGGGATCACGGTCGGTCCCCGGTCGCAACGCATAGCGGGATACGCCTGCACGGCGTTCGGCATCATGCTCGGCTTGGCCGGGCTGGCAGCTGTTCGAGGGTTCAAGACCTTGGAAACGGAGCCTTTCCCCGCAGAAACGCAGGCGTCGACTGCGGTGGTGGATCACGAGATGGGGCTGACGGAGTAAGTGTTGCGTATGGGGCGGTGTCCCGGCAGAGACGAACTGCCCTGAACCGCTGGTGTACTGATTCATGCTGATGGCATCTTATCCGAGCCCCGACCGTGAGGGAGGGGGACAGAGAAACCGCTCCCTTACGGTCGCGGCTCGGTTTGCAAGAACGACGGGGATTATGAAACCCTACGCGAGCGATTAGCGAAGCACGAAGGTAGACGGGTAGCAGCGATGGCAAAGCAGCATGTGGTGGTGATCGGCGGAGGGCTGGCAGGTTTGTCGGCCACCATGCGCCTGGCCGAGGCCGGCATCCACGTCTATCTAATCAGCCTGGTACCGGTCAAACGATCGCACAGCGTCTGCGCCCAGGGGGGGATCAACTCGGTCAACGATTTGACCCGCCAGCAGGGCGACAACGAGTGGAAGCACCTCGACGACACGGTCTACGGCGGTGATTTCCTTCAACATCAGCCGCCAGTCAAGGAGATGTGCGACTGGGGTCCGCGGGTGATCAATCTGATGGACCGGCTGGGCGTGACCTTCAACCGCACGCTGGAGGGGTATCGCGATCAGCGGCGGTTCGGGGGTACGTTGTATAAACGCACCGCGTTCGCCGGGGCGACCACCGGTCAGCAGCTCATCTACGCCTTGGACGAGCAGGTTCGCCATTGGGAGTCGAAGGGACTGGTCGACAAGTACGAATACTGGGACTACCTGGGTCCGATCATCGACCAGAACGGCCGAT
This sequence comes from Planctomycetota bacterium, assembly GCA_022562105.1. Classification (GTDB taxonomy): domain Bacteria; phylum Planctomycetota; class Phycisphaerae; order UBA1845; family UBA1845; genus JADFPW01. Next base: position 736 of record JADFPW010000190.1, on the reverse strand, counting down.
GTCGGGGCGTGGTGGCTCAGGATCTGTTCAGCATGGAGGTTCGCTCTTTTGCCGGCGACGCGGTGCTGATCGCCACCGGCGGGGGTGGGTTGGTGTTTGGCCGCACGACGATGTCGACGGTATGCACGGGCAGCGCGGCCGCCAAGACCTACCGTGCGGGCGTCAGATACGCCAACGCCGAGTTTGTGCAGGTTCACCCGACGACCATCCCGGGAACGGACAAGCTTCGATTGATGAGTGAGTCGGCCCGCGGCGAGGGTGGTCGGGTGTGGGTGCCGCGCAAGCCCGGTGACACGCGCGATCCGCTGCAGATCCCCGGTGACGAGCGCTACTACTTCCTGGAGGAGCGCTATCCGAAATTCGGCAATCTGGTTCCTCGGGATATCGCCACGCGTGAGATTTTCCGCGTATGCGTCAACGAAGGTTTGAGCGTCGAGAAGGGGGCCCTGTGCGTTTATCTGGATCTCACTGATCTGCCCAGCGAAACGCACCGGAAACTGGAAGGCATCCTGGAGATCTACGAGAAGTTCCAGGGCGTGGATCCGCGTCAGGTTCCTATGAAGATATTCCCGGGTGTGCATTACTTCATGGGCGGACTGTGGTGCGACTACGAGAAGGACGAAAACACCGGCGGGCTGGTCATGGGGTCGCTGCGTAATCAGCACTCGAACATCCCCGGCCTGTTCGTGATCGGCGAGGCTGACTATCAGTACCACGGAGCCAATCGCCTGGGGGC
>JADFPW010000189.1 GCA_022562105.1 Planctomycetota bacterium | reverse complement strand
GTTACACTCTGTCACGGAACGGCCTCCTTGCCTTGGGTGATTGAGTTCTCCAAAACCCTATCATACAAGGTCGAGAAGGCCGTCTCTATGCGCAAACCACCTCACACTCGTGAATTATCCAGGCTAGGCATGATGGTGGACATCTCCCACGTCTCCGCCGATTCGATGCGACACGTTTTGCGGGTGAGCCGGACGCCGATCATCGCCTCGCATTCGTCAGCCGACGCCGTGGCTCACCATCCGCGGAACGTCCCGGACGATGTGCTGGGTGCGATCGCCGAAGGCGGCGGGCTGGTCATGGTCAACTTCTGCGCGGGGTTCATCCATCCCGAGGGAGCCAGAATCACCCAGCGAGTTTTTGACGTAATGCGCGAAGCACGGGCTAAGTATCCCGACGATGGAGACTACGAGCGAGCCGGCGCGAAGTGGCGCGAGGAGAATCCGATCCCACTAACGACCGTACATACGCTCGTCGATCACATCGACCACATCGTCAAGATCGCCGGGATCGACCACGTGGGAATCGGATCGGACTTCGACGGCGTCACCGAGCTACCGGCGCAACTCGAAGACGTATCCGGCTACCCCTACATCACCCAGGAACTCCTCAATCGCGGCTACTCAACACAGCACATCCACAAGGTGATGGGCGGAAACCTGCTTCGGACGTTTCGTCAAGTTGAATCCCTCGCCGGGAAGTAAAGTCGTGATCGATCGCACCTAACGAGCCGCGAACTTCAGTTCGCGCGGGCTTACGCTTGCAGAGACGCCGATGGGCGCATCAGACCCTACGTCTGAGGGATGAGTGCCCCAGCTAGCAGTGAGCTTCGGCGCCTGGGGATCTGCGCGGACTGAAGTCCGCGGCTCGCTGACCATCAGATGCGCGGACCTGCAGCAACGATGTCGGGGCCCGCGTCGGCGAAGGCGGCGAAGTTCTTGGTAAACAAGTGGGCCAATTCCTTGGCCTTTCGGTCAAACGTGGCCGTATCTTTCCAGGTGTTGCGAGGAACCAGAACTTCGGCAGGCACGTCCGGACAGCTCGCGGGGATCTGAACTCCGAAGATCGGATCGGGCGTGAACTCCCCACCGGCCAGATCGCCACTCAGCGCTGCACGCACCATCGCTCGCGTATGATGGATGTTCATCCGCTTGCCGACCCCATACCCGCCGCCGCTCCAACCGGTGTTGATCAGCCAACACGTCGCCTCGTGGCGAGCGAGCTTTTCGCCCAACATGGTGGCGTACGTGGTCGGGGGCAGTGGGAGAAACGGCGCCCCAAAGCAGGTGCTGAAAGTGGCCTGGGGCTCGGTGACGCCGGCCTCGGTACCAGCCACCTTGGCTGTGTATCCACTCAGGAAATGGTACATGGCCTGGGCAGGCGATAGGCGAGACACCGGCGGCAACACGCCGAACGCATCACAGGTCAGAAAGATCACGTTCTTGGGGTGCGGGCCGACGCTGGGGATACGGGCGTTGTCAATATACTCCAGCGGATAGGCCGCCCGCGTGTTTTCCGTAAGGGCGGCCGAGTCAAAGTCGATCTCCCGACTCTCCGGATCGAGGTCCACATTTTCGAGCACGCAGCCGAAGCGGATCGCCCGGTAGATTTCCGGCTCGCTTTCCTCCGAGAGGCGAATGCACTTGGCGTAGCAGCCGCCTTCGATATTGAACACCCCGGTGTCGCTCCAGCCGTGCTCGTCGTCACCGATCAGGGCGCGCTCCGGGTCGGCCGACAGCGTGGTCTTGCCCGTCCCGCTCAGACCGAAGAACAGCGCCAGATCGCCACCGTCGCCCACGTTGGCCGAGCAGTGCATGCTCAAGACGCCCTGCTTGGGTAGCAGGTAGTTCATGATCGTGAAGATGCTCTTTTTGATCTCGCCGGCGTAGGCTGTACCGCCGATCAAGACGATTTTACGACCCGGGTGAACCACGATGAACGCTTCGGAGTTCGTGCCATCCTGCTGCGGATCGGCCTTGCACGACGGCGCATTGAGAATCGTGTACTCCGGAACGTGGTCGGCGGTCGATCCCGGCTCGGGGCAGATGAACAGGCATGCCGCGAAATAGTTGTGCCACGCCGACTCGTTGATCACTCGGATCGGCAGCCGATAGTCCGGGTCCGCACCGGCGAAGCAATCGCGCACGAACACCTCGCGTCCCACGAAGTGCTTCTGAACGCGGGTCAGCAGCCCGTCGAACTGCGCCTCACTGATCGGTCGATTGACCTTACCCCACCAGATGTCGTTCTTGCTGGAAGGCTCTTCGACGATGAACTTGTCGTTAGGCGATCGACCGGTGTGCTTGCCGGTCGTGACCACCAGGGCGCCGTTGGCGGCGATGGTTCCCAGCGAGGCTCGCACGGTGTGCTCATAAACCTGAGCGGCCGGCAGATTCCAATAGACGGTGCCATGATCCACGATCCCATGGCGGTCCACGCCATAGCTACTAGGGCAGATTCCAAGAGCGTTCACGGTGCTACGTCCTTTCCGATGGTGTGGCTCGCACCCGAGGCGACGTGACGAGTTGCGATCCGTGCAGCTCATCCTTGATTATCACGTCGGCATCAAAGGCCCGCCGTGTGGGCCTTCTCCCGGCACCTGGCCGAAAAACAGCGGCGCACGAGACTCGAACTCGTAACAATTAGCTTGGAAGGCTAATGCTCTACCAATTGAGCTAGCGCCGCATGCGCCCGTGGAATCTACGACAACCGCCATGCCGCCGCAACCCGCCACAGGATGGCGCCGCAACGTCCGCGCCTACCGAACCTCATCGACCCAGCGGCAATCGATCGGCCAGTCAGTTTTTCCGGGATCCCGCCTTGCGGGCAGACCGAGCGCGTGTCGCTCGGTTCGGCGGAGGTTGCAACTCACAGTGCATTCCGGGAAAGGTCGCGTAGAAGGCGGCGCTGCGGACCAAGTGGGCGATCGGAACGCTATCCTGGACGGTGTGGGCGACACGCTCGGGGGCCGGCCCAAACCCCACGCACGGGATCCCGAACATACCCGCGATGGAGACCCCGTTGGTGCTGAAGGTCCAGCGACCGACGACGGGTTTGCGCTTGAAGAGGGCGCGGTAGCAGGCCACCGCGGACGCCACTTGTGGAGCGTCCGCCGGCTCGCACCAGGTCGGGAAGTAGCTCTCCGTCGGGTAGACCAGGCCGGTATGGGTGGGCTGCTCGTATCGCCCGAGCTCCACGCTGGCTTTGACACCGGTGCGGGCTACGGCCTGTCGCACTTCGCGGAGGGCGCCCGCCTTGGTTTCCCCTCGCGTCAGCCGTCGGTCCAGGTGGATGTAGGCCTGGTCGGGAACCGCACACATGCTCGGCGTCTTGCAGCTCACGTAGGAGACCGTGATGGTGCCGTCCCCCAGGAACGGATCGCGCCCGAGTCGGCCGTTGAGTCGTTCGATTTCGCTGACCACCCGGGCGATCTTGTAGACCGCGTTGTCGCCCTTGTGCGGCATGGAGCCGTGGCAGGATCGGCCGCGCGTGGTCACCCCGATCTCCATTCGCCCGCGCTGCCCCCGCAGGATTCGGCAATTCGTCGAGTCGGTGATCACCACGCATTCCGGCTTGATCCCGGCCTCGCGCACCATGTATTGCCAGTTGAGCCCGTCGCAGTCCTCCTCCGAGACGGTGAACGTCAGCAGGAGCGTCCAGTCCGGGCTCTCCAGGCCCAGTTCGGCGATGATCTTCGCTGCGTAAATCATCGCGGGCACGGCCCCCTTCTGATCGCCCGCCCCTCGTCCGAAGATCCAGCCGTTGGCTCGCTTGCCGCTATACGGGTCGTGCGGCCACTCGTTGCGATCGCCGACGCCCACGGTATCCACATGGGCGTCGATGGCGATGAGCCGCGCTCCCCGGCCGATTCGGGCCAGCAGGTTGCCGAACGGGTCCGTCCAGATGCGATCGAATATGCCGAGTTGCTTCAGCTCGCTCCGGATGTGGGCGATGACCTTCCCTTCGCGGCCGCTTTCGGAAGGGATGGCTATCAGTTCGCGCAGCAGCTTGACCATCGGCTTTTCGTACTGTTTGGCCCGACGCACGATGGCGGCATAATCGGTCATGTGGGTCTCCGAGACACAACGTAGGTTCGTCGGCGCGGCGTGAGCGTAGCGGCTGGGGCGTTGCCATTCAACCGAGCCGGTACGGGGCCGTGCGACCAACGACGAATCAGCCGGGCTATGCTTCGCTACACCTTGAATGTTAAATGGTGCGAACCGAGCGGGTGCCACTGGTGGCTTGTCCACCAGTGCCTAGCACGCGGGCGATCGAACACTGGTGGGCAAGCCACCAGTGGCACCCGTCAGTCGATGAATCACCGAGTACAAGCTTGATCCCGCGAGGCGGTCCGTGTAATGACGCTCGCATGGATCAGGAATCCGCGATGCAGGTCGCCATCGAGCAGGCGCGGAAGGGAATCGCCGCCGGCCAGACGCCGTTTGGAGCGTCCATCGTTCGCAACGGCGAGCTTGTGGCCGCCGGTCACAACGAGGTGTGGCATCGTGGCGATCCGACGGCCCATGCGGAAGTGGTGGCCATTCGTCGAGCGGCCGAGCAGTTGTCGAGCATCGACCTGAACGGCTGCGTCATGTACACCACCTGTGAACCCTGCCCCATGTGTGCCGCCGCCATCCATTGGGCCAAGCTGGACGCCGTCCATTTCGGCGCCACCATCGCCGACGCCCACCGGGCTGGTTTTACCGAACTGACACTCCCGGCTTCGACGTTATACCGACAGGGCGGTAGCGGGGTCCGCCTTGTTTGCGGACCGCTGAACGCCGAGTGTGCCGCCCTGTTCGATGAGTGGCTGGCCAGGTCCGATCACCGGGCGTACTGATTGAGTCCCGCCCGATCGTCGCCGACGAAAAGCTCATGAAGTGCGAAAGCTGCGGCGCGCCCATGACTCTCGTTTAGGGGCGCGACTACTACCGCTGTAACTACTGCGGTACCTTTCAGTTTCCCATGCCGATGGAGGCGTCTGCAGATGGCCTGCAACCGCTCGGGCAGCAGAGCGAACGGCGTTGTCCGGTTTGCGCGCTGTTCCTGTCCGCTGGAACCCTCGAACGCCAGCGAGTGTGGTACTGCCAGAAGTGTCGCGGCGTGTTTCTGTCGAACGACGACTTCGTCTTCATTGTCGGACGTCGGCGAGCCCGGCGAACTGGACCGCCGGCCAAGCCCGCGCCGCTGAATCCCGAAGAGCTCAAACGGCGCATCTCCTGCCCCGCATGCAGCATGGAAATGGATGCTCACCCCTACTACGGCCCGGGGAACACGGTCATTGACTCCTGCGAACGATGCCGGATGGTCTGGCTGGACCACGGCGAAGTCGGGGCCCTCGCAAAAGCTCCGGGTCGGGTCTGATCACACCTACATCGAAGCGCAGCGTCGGGTGGCGCGGTCTGGTACTCCAGGGCGTGGTTTGGCAGGCACTTCTTCGGCAACCTCCACGGCCTGGAGCCGGGTAGGTCGGGCTCGCCCCGACACCCTATTGCCCGATACCCTGCGTTACCCGAATAGGCTCCACCCCCTGGTCCGTCAGGGCCATCGGCCGATAAACCGGTCGCCACGGCCGCATTGCGTGACGGGCTCACGCAAGAGGCGGTCTTGGGTGTCGGATGGAACGCTGGATTGGCCGCGCAAAACCGGCCGGGCCACGGGAGTTCACTTCACCGAACAAATAAAGAGTATTGCATGCTAATAAGTACACCGGGTGGACTTCGATATACCCCGCAGAGCGAGCTGCACCGAGCGGAAGCCAGTAGCCCCTCACCGGAAGCCTACCGGTGACGGATGCATGACCGCCAAATCAGGAGGTGCGGCAAGCGAATCGCGAGGGGGTGCCCCTCAGACCCTTCTCCCCGCGCAGTTCAGTTTCTGCGCATTGTGGATACCGCTCATGACGACGACGAGCGCCACTTCGACCTGCCTGCGCGTTGAAATCTCAGCGGATCGCCTGCGCGCTACGCTGAACCTCTCGGGTACAACGAAGGGGGAAGGGGCAAGCAGCGTCACCGAGGACGCTGTGCTCGACGCACTCGACTCCTCCAAAATCGAGATCACCGACGCGGTCAAGCAACACGTCACGAAGTTCGTCGAGCTCGTCGGGCACGGCGAAACGGCAGAAGACTTCCTCGTAGCCAAGGGCAGGGCTGCGATCGAGGGCAAGGACGAAGCATTCGTCTTGAGCAAGGAATTCCAGACCGAGGCCGACTCCTGGCAGGGCGATGCACCGGTCAACTACTACGAGACGAGTTCCATCATCACCGTCCAAGAGGGGGACATTGTGGGATCGATCACCCCGGTCGAACCGTCACGCGACGGCATCGATGTGACCGGAAAGGTGATTTCGGCGAAGGGTGAGCCCAAGGCGCTCGTGCTTGACCTGGCTGTGTTCACGAGACCGGCCGAAAAACCGACCCAGGTCATCACGAAAATAGCCGGTCATTTAGTCTGCGACGGCGATAGCTTGACCATCCAGGAGGTGCTTACTGTTCCCGGTGACGTCGACTTCGAGTGCGGAAATGTCGATTCCACGGTCAGCGTCCATATCAAGGGGCGAGTCCTGGACCGATTCACCGTGCGATCCGCGGGCTCGATCACCGTGTGCAAGGCGATCGAGGCGGCACACGTCGAGGCGGCAGGCGATGTGACGGTCAAACAGGGTATCCTCGGGCGCGGCGCCGGACTCGTGACCGCCAAGGGCGACATCATCGCTAAGTTCTGCGCGGGGGCCCATCTGTCCGCCCTCGGCGATGTCAAGATCGCCAGACAGCTCATGGCCTCACACATTTGCGTAGGCGGGCAGGTGATCGGAACCGCCGCCGGGTTGATCGGCGGCTGCGTGTTCGCGGGCGGTGGCGTTGAGGTAGCGACCCTCGGGAGCGATGCCAACGTGCCGACGCACCTGGTCATCGGGGTGGCTCCCGACCTTGTTCGCCAGGTCGCCGTCCTGCAACGATCCATACGGCGACTAAAGGAACTGGTCGAGCCCATCCAGGATCTCCTCGCCCGGCTCGAACATGCTGCCAAACCGCTCACCGCAGAGCAGTCCGACCGTGTGCGTGCAATGTGCGAACAGGCCAAGGTGGCTGAGGAGCGGCTCAAGACGGACCAGGTCCGCCATGATGAACTAATGGAAAGGGTCTACACCGACGGAGATCATTCCGTCATCGTGGGCAACACGATCCATGCGGGTACGGTCATTCGCATCCGCGATCGCGAGACCGTCTTTCGGAAGGATCTCAAGGGCCCCGTCTCGATCGAGCGCCGAAAGATCGACAACGTCACGGAGGTAGTGGCGATCAACAAGCTGACCTCGAGCGTGACGGTGCTCAAGCACGAGCGAGTGGGCATCGACACGTTGCTCGACTGGTTCGAGCTGGAAAGCGATTCGCAACCGCCTGATCGCCGCTAGGCGGTCCCGCACCTCAACAAGCGTCGTAGGCAAGTCCTGTAGTACCGGAACCACACGGAAATCCAGCTGTTTCGCCTGCACCGGGGCATGCACAAACGGCGAACCGTTTCGACCCCACACCAACCCCCCCCACCGGTTTCGTGTCGGCACTTTCCTACCTAGTGGGATACCACTACGATAGCGGTCTGAGGTTCGATAGATGGTAAATGTCGTTTAGGTCGAGTCCGTTATTCCAGGAGCTCCCGCATGAACCATGCGTATCGCTTCTCCGCTATCCTGCTGCTGATCGGAGCGGGTCAGGGTTGCACACCCTCGACGCTTGCGACCAAGCGTACTGCCGTTACTTCACCACCCGAGTCGCCGCGGTCCGACGCCATCGCCATTCGGCTGAGCAACGTCCCGGATCCCTTGTCGTTGCCCGGGCGCAAGGGAGCAAACCGTATCCTGACCGCCACGGTCCAGGGCGGCCCGATGGCCTCGGTCTGGCTGGCGCCGGTTACGTTTACGTCAGCATGGAAGCGGGTTCCGTTGACGCGAGCGGACGCCGACGATTATCAGATCAACCTTTTCGGAAGCGATGTCCTCAAGCTGCTGTCTGCCAAATCGGAAGGCGAATTCCGCGTGTTCGCGGAGAGGGCGGACGGGACCACCGAACAGAGCATCGCCATCCGGTACTCGATCCAGAGCGTACCGGGGGAACTCGACTTCCCCTGGGATCGGGCGACGGTGACGATCTACCAGCGGACCACGAAGGAGATTCCCGGTTCGCGCGGCCAGCTCTTCTTGCAGATCGGCGATGTCACCGCCGGGCATGTCTTGGTGACCGTTCGCGACGCCCACTACAAGCGAATCATCGATATGGCCGCCATGCGACGACACGATTCCGTGTCACTGCCACTGGGTGACGTCGAGTACATGCTGGTCCTGGACCAGCTAGCCTGGATAATTCACGAGTGTGAGGTGGTTTGCGCATAGAGACGGCCTTCTCGACCTTGTATGATTAGGGTTTTGACGACTCAACCATACGAAGGCAAGGAGGCCGTTCCGTGACA
>JADFPW010000188.1 GCA_022562105.1 Planctomycetota bacterium | reverse complement strand
GAGTTGATGCAGACGCTCTTGCCCGAGCCGGTGGTGCCGGCAATCAGCAGGTGAGGCATGCGGGCCAGGTCGTTGACCAGAGGGGCGCCCGACGCGTCTTTTCCCAGAAACAACGGCAGGGCCATGTCCTGCAGCTTCTCGGTGTCAAAGGTCAACAGATCCTTGAGCTGCACTATCTCCTTGTCCTGGTTGGGGGTTTCAATTCCGACCGTGTTCTTGCCGGGAATGGGGGCCACGACGCGCACGGAGGTGGCTCGGAGCGCTCTGGCGATGTCGTTGGAGAGGGCGGCGATCTGGCTCACCTTGACGCCGGCAGCCAGTTGCAACTCAAACATGGTGATCACCGGCCCGGTATCGATCTGAACCACCCGGGCGGCGACGCGGAAGTCCTCCAGCGTGCGTTCCAGGGTCTTGGCCTTGGCGCGAACCGCGAGCTCCTGCTCATCGCTGAACTCGAAGGTCGCGTCATCGAGCAGGGTCACGGACGGAAAACGCCAATCGGCCATCTGCTCGGGAAAACCCGGGTCTGCGGCTGCGATCGTAGCCTGGCCCGAGACGGGAAGCTCGCCGTCGGTGTCCCATGCGTCCGAACCGGCATCCGTTGTGTTCGGCATCCGCGGATCGACGTCATCCCGCGCGGCTGCAGCGCGTTCCGCAGCCCCCTGTTTGGCTTTGCGTGAGCGGCGGCTCTTGCGTGACTGGCGGGCGGGGTCCGTCGTCTCGGTATCGGCTTGGTCGTCGAACAAAAGTCCCTGGTCCGCGTCTTCGGGAGTAACCGCCTTGGCTCGGCGACGATGGCTGGTGACCCGAGGCGGGCGACGTTCCACTGTTTCCGTCGAGTCGCCCTCATCGTCGGTCGCTGCTTCGCCTTGGGGCCGCTTGGTGGCGGTTTGGCGGGTCGGCTCGTGGGCCGGCCCGGCCACGGCGATAGCCGCTTTGGATAGCGTGCCGGCCGCAGCTTCGATTCCCTCGATGGTCTGAATGGAAGCACGCCAAAGGCGTCTGACGGCGGGCTGCACACGCGACCCCCAGCCGGCAGCGGCCAACATCAACCCGATGAGGAACAGGTAGCCCAGAACCAGGATCGCACCAAAATTGGAGACGTTGGCCCGGAGATACCCCGTTACCGCCATTCCCAGGACTCCGCCGGGCCCTTCGGGAATCGTCCAGCGGCTGTGTCCGGCGATCATTTCGGAACTGGCGGAGGTGACCACCACCAGGAGGCCGACGCCGACGATTCGGCGGCCGAGATGCTCGGCGGGATGCCGCAGCAGGGCCATGAGCGATACCAGCGTCACGAATAGCGTCAGCGGCAGGGCTCCGTCGCCGACGTAGTAGGCGATCCAGTACGCCGTCCATGCACCGGCCCGCCCGCAGGCATTGGCGGCTGGCTCGTTGAACGGGCGGTGGTTTGGATTGGGCCAGTCTGCTGGATTCCACGTCAGGATGGCTACCCAGAGGAAACATGCCGCGGCCAACGCCAGTAGTGGTCCTGCGGCGGTGCCACGCAGGGTCGGTGCGTTTTCCGTTCTGCTCACGGTTCGGACCTGATGTTGGCGGGGCTACGTGAGGGCGGTCGATCATGCCCTTCGGCGGCCCTTTCAGTACTGACGATAGCCATGGGCGACATATCGGAACGCGGGCAGGGCGTGCTTCACTGGAATTGACGCCGGCCTGAGCGTGGTGGTCTGATGGGGCTCATCCGGGAGCGTATCCGGACGGCGTGCAATTATGCGAGAAACACCGCTTGACGCCGGCTGGGCCCGGTCTACACTGTGCGTGTCCCTGCGGACAGGAGCCGGTTCCCGAGTTCACCGATCCGATTTCGGCGTCGTGAGGCGAAGTGCCTGGCCGGGGATGGCTGAGTGTTTGACAGCCCCTTGGTGACCCCTATACTTGCGGGGCTCGGCAACGAGTGTGCGCCCGAGCCGAAGGGTTTGGTGGGGGGGCGTCCCGATCGAATCCCTCGTGAAGGAGTGACGGAGTCGGCAGGATCGAGAAACAACAACAGCGCGTCCGAGCGGCGTGCGCTCATGACCTAGAGGACCGGCGCCGCGGTGGCGGCGGCCGGTTTTGGCTGTGCTGCTGTAGCTCAGTTGGTAGAGCGCGTCCTTGGTAAGGACGAGGTCACGGGTTCGAGTCCCATCAGCAGCTAGTTATCCCGCATCGATATGGATGCTGACTCTGACCGAGGTACGAAGACAAGCGGCGGGGCATAGAGCCCAGCCACAGACGATGAGCCCCACCTCGAGCGGCGCGGTCGTGGGCTGACAGGTGCATGGTCAAAACCAAAGAGAGTCCTTCTTCGCCGGCGACATAGCGGGCGGAGGCCGACGAACGCAAAGTGGAGGATAAGTAGGGATGGCCAAAGAGATATACGAACGAACCAAGCCGCACGTGAACGTCGGCACGATCGGACACGTGGATCACGGGAAGACGACGCTGACCGCGGCGATTACTTCGGTGCAGTCGAAGAAGGGGCTGGCCAAGTTCAAGAGCTACGACGAAGTGGCCAAGGCTTCGGAATCGCAGGGTCGGCGTGATGCCACCAAGATTCTGACGATTGCCACGGCGCACGTGGAGTATGAAACCGAGAAGCGGCACTACGCCCACATCGATTGCCCGGGGCACGCCGACTACGTCAAGAACATGATCACCGGCGCCGCCCAGATGGACGGCAGCATACTGGTGGTATCGGCTTCGGACGGACCGATGCCGCAAACCCGCGAGCACATTCTCCTGGCCCGTCAGGTGAACGTGCCGTCGCTGGTCGTGTTCATGAACAAGGTCGATCTGGTGGACGACCCCGAGCTGCTCGATCTGGTCGAGCTCGAGGTGCGTGAGCTGCTCAACAAGTACGACTTCCCCGGCGACGACACGCCGGTCATTCGCGGATCGGCCCTGCCGGCGTTGCAGAATCCCGAGGACGAGAAAGCCAACGCCTGCATCGGGGAGTTGATGACGGCCATTGACGAGTGGATCCCCGAGCCGACTCGCCTCCTCGACAAACCGTTCCTGATGTCGATCGAAGACGTGTTCAGCATCAAGGGTCGCGGCACCGTGGGAACCGGTAAGATCGAGCAGGGCGAGATCCGCGTCGGCGACGAGGTGGAGATCGTCGGCCTCACCGATACCGCCAAGACGACCGTCACCGGCGTGGAGATGTTCAACAAGACCATGGACTACGGTCAGGCGGGCGACAACGTTGGCTGTCTCCTTCGTGGGACCAAGAAGGACGAGCTGGAGCGTGGCCAGGTGTTGGCCGCTCCGGGTTCCATCACCCCGCACACCAAGTTCGAGAGCGAAGTCTACGTATTGACCAAGGAGGAAGGCGGCCGACACACGCCGTTCTTCAACGGATATCGTCCGCAATTCTACTTCCGAACGACCGACGTGACCGGAAAAATGGACCTGATGGGCGGAGCTGAGATGTGCATGCCGGGCGACAACATCACCATGCTGGTCGAGTTGGGCAAGCCGATTGCCATGGTCGATGGGTTGCGCTTTGCCATTCGCGAGGGCGGGCGGACGGTCGGGTCGGGCGTGGTGGCCAAGATCCTGGAGTAGGACCAAAGCGAGCGCGTCATGGCTAAAGCACAGAAACGAGAATATGTCTGGCTCCAGTGCAAGGAGTGCAAGGATCTGAATTACCGCACATCGGTAAACGTTCAGGGCGGCACACCCAAGATCGAGCTCAAGAAGTATTGCAAGCGGGAGCGACGGCGCACCGTTCACAAGATCAAACGCAAGTGAGCCCCGCGAAGGAGCGTAGCTCAATTGGCAGAGCACCGGTTTCCAAAACCGGCGGTTGGGGGTTCAAGTCCCTCCGCTCCTGAATGCAGCGGTGGGACCGGATAAACGGAGGCGACCGCACGGCGGTCCGGTCGCCCCGGACCCTGGAGAATGCCATGACCATGGACTCGCCTGATGACAAACCCGCCCAGGGAGGGGCTTCGGCCCGCGGCGGCGCTGGGGCGGCCATCATCGAGCGTGACGACCGACGCGCGGCGGCGGGCAAGATGGCGAAGGCAACCAAGATGTCGCAGGGGCGAGACGACGGGGCAAAAACCGGTGCGGCGGACCATTCGCTGAGACGGTCGGCGTTCGACGTGTACAAACGTGGGCAAGGCTATTGGCTCCGCGTATGCACCTCCGTCGGGGTGGGAATAGTCATATTGGCCGGCGCCGATTTCGTGTATCGGCAGTTGGATGTTTACCGGACGAACGAAATCTGGACCATGTGGATGCAGATCGGCATCCCGGTCGTGATGTGCGTGGGGTTGGGTTACTTGCTGTTCTGGGCGGTGGGGGTGAACCGGCGGAGCTGCGACTTCCTGATCGCCACCGAAGGCGAGATGAAGAAGGTCAACTGGTCGACTCGTCGGGAGATTTGGGGATCGACCAAAGTGGTCATCGTCTTCACGCTCTTCCTGGCGTTCCTGCTGTTCTCCGTCGACATCGTGTTCTGGAGCTTCTTTTCCGCGATCGACGTGCTTAAGGGACCCTCTCCGTTCGGCTCGCTGTTCGGAGGATCGTGATGACCGATGTCGATGCCCAAGAGCCGCCGATTTGCGCACCGGGGATGCGTTGGTATGTGTTGCGCGTCGCCTCCAACAAGGAGAACCAGGTTCGTAATACGCTGGAGCGCAAGGTCACCATCGAGAGCCTGGCAGAAAGCGTCGGCCGCATCCTGGTTCCCACGGTCAAAGAGCGACGCAAGGGGAAAGCCGGACAGATTCGCCTCCAGGAGCGCAAGCTGTACCCCGGCTACGTCTTCGTGGAGATGGCCTGTGAGGAGGACGGCTCGGTTTCCGAGAACATCTGGTTCATGGTCAAGGAGACCACCGGAGTCGGGGATTTCATCGGCTCCGACGGTAAGCCGACCAGCATGCCCGATCACGAGGTGGTCCAAATGCTGGCCGCCACCAAGAAAGGCGATGAGGAACCCACGCTAGCGGGCCTGGATTTCAAGAAGGGCGAGATGGTCAAGGTGACCGAGGGAGCGTTCGAGAGTTTCGAGGGCGAGGTCGACACCGTGGATGAGAAGCGTGGAATGGTCTCGGTGATGGTGACCATCTTCGGCCGCGCCACTGCCGTCGAAGTGGCGTATTGGCAACTGGAAAAGGTCTAGTGCGAAGACCATGGCGAGCCAGCGAGTTCCGGTCCTGCAGACGAGAGGGCTCCCTTCTTCGCCGGTAGTAGAGGATTGAGCGTGGCCAAGGAAGTAAAGGCAACCATTCGACTTCAAGCTCCTGGGGGTCAAGCGACTCCGGCGCCGCCCATTGGACCGGCGTTGGGCCAGCATGGGGTCAACATCGGTCAGTTCGTACAGCAATTCAACGCCCAAACGGGTTCGCTGAACGGGATGCCGGTGACCGTGGTGATTAAGGTGTATGCGGACCGGTCGTTTAGCTTCGAGGTCAAGAGCCCGCCGGCGGCGGCCTTGCTGAAGGAGGCGGCCCAACTGGCCAAGGGAAGCGGCGTCCCCAACAAGGACAAGGTTGGGTCGATCAATGCGGATCAATTGCGGTCCATCGCCGAGAGGAAAATGCCTGACTTGAATGCCGACTCGATCGAGGCGGCTGAACGTATAGTGATGGGAACGGCTCGGTCGATGGGCATCGAGCTGGCCGACTAGACGAAATCGATCCGCAAGCGTCGATAGCGATCGTCGAGCGGATCAGCCTGACCACGGGCTGACCATAACAGTGGGAGGCGGAGATTATGCCGAATCATAGCGTTCGATACAAGAAGCAACTCGAACTGCGGGGAGATGTTCGCGAGCCGATTCCCGTCGAGAAGGGGATCGAAAAGATCAAGGAGCTCGCCGCGGTCGCCAACAACAGAAGCTACCGCAACGGTCGCAAGCGTAAGGACGCACCGCAAACGGTGGAGTTGGTCATTCATCTGGGGATCGACCCGAAGCAGGCCGACCAGATGCTTCGCGGGTCCATGTCGCTCCCTAAGGGCACAGGACAGACCAAGAAGGTCATCGCATTCTGTGACACCGAGCTTGCTGAAAAGGCGACTGCGGCCGGAGCAATCGAAGCCGGCGGTCAGGAGCTGATCGAGAAGATCAGCAAGGGCTGGATGGAATTCGACGTCGCCATTGCCCACCCCTCGATGATGGGCAAGGTCGGCAAACTGGGGCGGGTGTTAGGTCCACAAGGCAAGATGCCCTCGCCCAAAGCGGGCACCGTAACGCAGGACGTCGAGACGGCCGTGCGCGAGTTCGCCGCCGGCAAGCTGGAATATCGCAACGACGCCGGCGGAAACATTCATCTGCCCGTGGGCAAGACGGACTTCGCCACGCCGGATCTGCAAGAAAACATCGAGGCCGTAGTCCAACAGATGAACCGAATCAAGCCGGCTGCCTCCAAGGGCACCTATTTCAAGAAGGTCTGTCTTTCAGCGACACGGACGCCGTCAGTGACCTTGGACGTCGGCTAGAGGTGATACGATGAGTAAGCCATTGAAGGACGCCATGGCCCGAGCACTTCGGGATCGCTACGAAGGCGTGGACAGTGCGTGCGTGGTGGATCTCACCGGGCTGGACGTGGCCGGCACGCTCCACCTTCGCCGCGAGTTGAAAGCCAATCGTATGGGCGTGCATGTGGTTAAGAACGCCATAGCTCGCCGGGCCTTGGTCGATAGTCCGCTGCAGCCGCTGGTCGATCGCCTGACGGGTCCGTCGGCCCTGGTGGTGGGAGAGCCGGCCGGCGTGGAAATTGCCCGTGTGTTGGTGCGGCTGGCGAAGGAACTCAAACACGTAGGCTTGAAAGAGGCGATCGTGGAGGGTGATCCGGACCTCGTGTCGGTGAAGGATCTCTCCCAGATGAAGGGCCGCACGGAATTGATTGGCGAAGCCATCATGCTGGTGGCGTCGCCCGGACGGGCATTGGCTGGTTGCCTCGCGTCAACCCAGGGCAAGATCGCCGGCTGCCTGAAAGCTCGCATCGAAGAGGCCGAGAAAGCGGAGACCGCCGAAGCCGCATAGGATACGCGACGACGCAAGGAAATAGACTCGACGTTCGATTCCGACTGGTTCGCTGGCGAGCGAATGAAATGGCAGGTCAATGGGATCTGCTGCCTATCGGAAGAACGAGGACCACGATAAGAGCAGGAGCTAGATGAAGATGGCCGAAGCGCCCGCAAAGGAGTTCAGCAGCACCATTACGCAACTGGCCGACAAATTGGTCGGCTTGACCATCAAGGACGCCCAGTCGTTGGTGGATTGCCTCAAAGACGTTCACGGGATCGAGCCGGCCGGCGGTGGGGCCGTCATGATGGCCCCGGCGGGTGACGACGGCGATGAAGCCGAGGCGGAAGAGCAGACCGCGTTCGACGTGATCCTCACCGAGGTGGGACAAACCAAGATTCAGGTGATCAAGGCGGTGCGAGCGGCGACGTCGCTGGGGCTCAAGGAAGCCAAGGGCCTGGTGGACGAGGCTCCCAAGGCGGTCAAGGAAGGGATCAGCAAGGAGGAGGCCGAGACCCTCAAGAAGGATCTGGAAGCCGCCGGCGCTACCGTAGAGATCAAATAGTACAGGCTCGGCCGACGAGGTGGCCATGCCGACCCGTGTCGGGAAGGCACGCTACCGCCTGCGTCGTGCCCAGCGAATACCGGAATCCGCTGCCGGGCGGGAAAAGCCGACACCCTGGGACGGTCGGCTTCAACAGATGGCTTGGGCAGCGGGATACCGTCCCCGCGATTTGAGATTGGTGTCCAGACTGCAAAGACGCCGGAATCGGGCGATGCTCGAAAGGTGAGTCGCACGGTTGCGGTCTGTCCACGCGCCTAACCCATGAAGGAACGCGAGAAGCCATGAGCACACTACGGACGGTACGGAACTTCGGCAAACTCGGGGACGGGGCACCGATCCCGGACCTCGTTTGCATTCAGACCGTGTCCTATGCCCGGTTTCTGCAAGCCGACGTCGCCCCCGACGAACGCAAGGCAGCCGGTCTGGAGGGCCTGCTGCGCGAGGTGTTCCCCATCGAGAGCTACGACGGGAACATGTCCCTCAGCTACATCAGCTACGAGCTGGGCAAGCCTCGCTATACGCCCGACGAGTGTCGGCAGCTTCGCCTGACCTATGGCACGCCGTTTCGCATCCGCCTGCGGCTCATGCGCAGGGACCACGACGAAATCCAGGAGGATCTGATCTACGTCGGCGAGCTGCCGATCATGATCGGCGGCGGCGAGTTCATCATCAACGGAGCCGAGCGCGTGATCGTGTCCCAGCTGCACCGCTCGCCGGGGGTGGACTTCGTCAAGGAGCAGGCCGAGGGCGACCGAGCGCTACACGGGTGCCGGATCATCCCCGAGCGCGGTAGCTGGATCGAGATCAACGTCACCAAGAAAGACGTGCTGGCCATGCGAATCGATCAGTCGAGCAAGCTGCCGGCCACGACATTCTTGAGAGCGATGTCCGAGGAGTATTCCACGGACGAAGCCATCGTCCAGGCCTTCTACAAGACCAAGTGGATCAAGCCCGGGTCGCTCAAGCCGGAGATGTACTCG
>JADFPW010000187.1 GCA_022562105.1 Planctomycetota bacterium | reverse complement strand
TTGGGTTCCCCGGCCAGTATAGTTCCCAGGATAGCCTCATCTTCGAGCTCCACGAAGCCCCATGTGGCGATCTCGCCAAGTGCGTTCAAATCGCGCTGGTTGAAATTCAGCAGAAGGGCGCCATCCGGATAACCAGGCGCCGGCCCGTCCTCGTAAATGGTCACTTCAAGTTGATCAGGTTGGCCGGCATAGAGGATCGGTGTCCAGGGAGCATTCCGAATATCTCCCACTTCGATCTGCAATGCTAGTGTCCCATCCTCGGCTAGGTTCGGGGGGAAAAAGGCCTGATACGCCATGGCAGGGTCATCGAATCCAATAGCAGGATCTTTCCATTCCAAAAGTAGCCCATAGTCATCAGGTTGCCCGAAGAAGTAACCGGCACGCACTTCGCCATCATCGAAGACGCCATAGAACATGACGTTGCCGGCCCCATCAATCACATGATAGCCGGGAGCCAGTAGCGTGAAGAAGGCTCCCTCAATGCCCGGCACTGGATCACCTGTTCTGGCAAGCCTTTCAATCGAAAAGTCAGTGGCCCCGCTGCTCCCTGGCAGCCAGGCGAGCAGGAGCGCGAGAGCTAAGCCTGGGCTAAGTCTGCGACGGAATGGTCTTGTCAACAGGAGCTTCGCAGGGCGTTGAGGCACATGGTGAGGGTAGACGGCAGTCTCCTCCCTGGCGGGAACAAAAGAGGACGGAATGAACTTGCGTTGCTGCATCTGGGCTCTCATCTGGTACGGCGACTGGCCGACAGAGCACCTATAGGATGCGTCAGTTGCAGGGGGAAGTCAAGGCCAGCTACGGGCGAGTTGTCCAGCCCGGCGTATTGACGCTCAGGGGCGAGCCTTAAAGCAGAACTTTAATTCGGCCTTTCCCTGGATTGCCTGGACGAGACAAAGCCCGGCGGGCTCTGGGAGCGCGCCGGGCCTTGTTGAATATCAAGGACAGAACTGTCGTCGGGTGACGGGATGGGGATCCCGCCACGCGCGGGTCGGACAAGCCGACTCGCCGGTTTTGTGCTGACAGATTCCAACGACCCAAAGGGTCGAAGGATCTAGGTAATCCCCTAGAAAGGAGGTGATCCAGCCACAGGTTCCCCTACGGCTACCTTGTTACGACTTAGTCCCAGTCACCGAGCTCACCGTCGGCCGACGCCTCCCTTGCAGGTTGGCGGATCGGACTTCGGGCGCTCCCAGCTTCCATGACTTGACGGGCGGTGTGTACAAGGCTCAGGAACACATTCACCGCGTCGTGGCTGATACGCGATTACTAGCGATTCCAACTTCATGGAGTCGAATTGCAGACTCCAATCCGAACTAGGGCCGGCTTTGTGCGATTTGCTCCACCTCGCGGTATCGCGTCGCTCTGTACCGGCCATTGTAGCACGTGTGACACCCTGGGCATAAAGGCCATGAGGACTTGACGTCATCCCCACCTTCCTCCGGCTTAACGCCGGCAGTCTCGTTAGAGTCCCCGCCATGACGCGCTGGCAACTAACGACAGGGGTTTCGCTCGTTAAGGGACTTAACCCGACACTTCACAGCACGAGCTGACGACAGCCATGCAGCACCTGTGCACGTTTCACCCGAAGGCAGCTTACTCGACTTTCATCAAGGGCATCCGTGCATGTCAAACCCAGGTAAGGTTCTTCGCGTTGCTTCGAATTAATCCACATGCTCCACCGCTTGTGTGAGCCCCCGTCAATTCCTTTGAGTTTTAGCCTTGCGGCCGTACTCCCCAGGCGGCGCACTTATCACTTTTGCTTCGGCACGATCGGCGTCAGAACCTCTCATACCTAGTGCGCATCGTTTACGGCGTGGACTACCAGGGTATCTAATCCTGTTTGCTACCCACGCTTTCGCGTCTCAGCGTCAGAACAGGTCCAGCAAGCCGCCTTCGCCACCGGTGTTCCCATGGATCTCTACGCATTTCACCGCTCCACCCATGGTTCCGCTTGCCTCTACCTGCCTCAAGAGTGGGGGTTTGTCGAGCCGTTCCTCGGTTGAGCCGAGGGATTTCACAAGACACCTACCACCCCGCCTACACGCTCTTTAAGCCCAGTGATTCCGAACAACGCTTGCCTCCTACGTATTACCGCGGCTGCTGGCACGTAGTTAGCCGAGGCTTCCTTTGGGGTTGATCAGATCTTTCTAACCCCTGACAGCAGTTTACATCCCGAGGGAATTCATCCTGCACGCGGCGTCGCTCCGTCAGACTTTCGTCCATTGCGGAATATTCGTTGCTGCAGCCACCCGTAGGTGTCCGGACAGTGTCTCAGTTCCGATGTGTCGGGTCATGCTCTCACACCCGATACCCGTCGTTGCCTTGGTAGGCCGTTACCCCACCAACAAGCTGATAGGACATGGACCGCTCCCGGATCGCCGGAACTTTGCCCGCAAGATCATGCGATCTCGCGGGGTCATCAGGTATTAGCGACACTTTCGCAAAGGGAACCGAAGTTCCCGCCGTTATCCCTGAATCCGGGGTACGTTATCCATGAATTACTCACCCGTTCGCCACTAACCTAGGCCGGGGTTACCCCCAATCTAGATCCGTTCGACTTGCATGCCTTAGCCACGCCGCCAGCGTTCGTTCTGAGCCAGGATCAAACTCTTCAGTTTTTTATCGTTTCTTCACCCCAGGCAGGTTGCCCCACCCAGGGAAAGGATTCGACGATTGGCTTACATTCTCAAGCACGTTCGTGAGAATGCAAGCATTCGGACAGCACCCGAAAGCACCGTCCAACGATCGACCAAAGGCCGACCGCACACCAGAATTGAACCCTCTTGAGAAGGGTTCGTATCAAGACCCGACACTGCCAAAAACGTGCAGCACCACCGGGCCTCACATCCCCACGACGACAGTCTGTTCACTTGTCAAAGAGCCGCCGTCAAGCGATACCGATACCGCCAACGGCCAATAGCCAGCGCACTTATACCCTGGAAGAACAGTGTGTCAAGCCACGAAAAAAAATAGTTCTCGCCGCCCTCCGCCGCTCCCATGTCGCCTATCGTCGACACGGGCCGCACCGGACGACCGGCACGAGCAGCCTAGTCCACGGGCGGAACCCCAGCACCGGGGAACCGGTTGTCGAGCACGAATGATATAATGAAAGTATCACACGAAAGCGAAGTCGATCGCCTCTCCCCGCCACCGGCTACCCGAGGGGGGTGAAAAGCCGATTGGAAGGTCCGTCCCACCGTCCAACCCGGCTCTCCGCGTTCTCCGGGCAAATGCTGGGGTCGGACTGGGGCCGGCAACCCTCGTCAGGCTACTCCTTGTCGCCGGCGAGCTTGGTGAGGACGGAGAAGTCCTCCAATGTAGTCGTGTCGCCTGAAACGGTGCCCTGGTTGGCGATCTCGCGAAGCAGCCGACGCATGATCTTGCCGCTGCGGGTCTTGGGCAACGCATCGGTGAAGCGCAGTTGTTCGGGACGGGCCAATGCGCCGATGGTGTCGGCTACGTGAGCCTTCAACTGGGTTCGCAGGTCGTCGGTGGGCTCCACTCCGACAACCAACGTCACGAACGCGGCGATGGCTTGGCCCTTGATGTCGTGCGGGATACCGACCACGGCCGCCTCCGCCACCGACGGGTGACTGACCAGTGCGGACTCGATCTCGGCGGTCCCCAAGCGATGGCCGGCGACTTTGATCACGTCATCGACGCGACCCATGATCCAGTAGTAACCGTCTTCGTCACACCGGGCGCTGTCGCCCGCGAAGTAGACACCGGGAATCTCATCCCAGTACTCCTTTTGGAAGCGCTCCCGATCGCCGTAGATCCCGCGCAACATCGCCGGCCATGGTTTCCGAATCACCAGCAGGCCGCCCACGTTGGCGTCCTGCACGTTGCCCTTGTTGTCCATGATGGCTGGGTCGATGCCGAAGAACGGCAGCGTCGCGGACCCCGGCTTGGTGGGTGTCACGCCGGGCAGTGGCGTAATGAGCACGCCGCCGGTTTCTGTTTGCCACCAGGTGTCAACGATCGGACAGCGCTGCCCCCCGACGACCTTGCGATACCACATCCATGCTTCCGGATTGATCGGTTCGCCGACCGTGCCGAGCAGCTTGAGGCTCGACAAATCGTGCTTGGTCACGTGCTCATCGCCCTGCCTCATGAATGCCCGCAACGCCGTCGGGGCGGTGTAGAACTTGGTGACCTTGTGGCGTTCCACGATATCCCAAAACCGATCCCAGTCGGGGTGATTCGGCGCCCCTTCGTACATCAACGTGGTCACGCCGTTGGACAGGATGCCGTAAATGACGTAGCTGTGTCCGGTCACCCAGCCGATGTCGGCCGTACACCAGTAGATGTCGTCCGGTTTCAGATCGAAGACGTACTTGGCGGTCATGTGGGTGTAGACCATGTACCCGCCGGTGGTGTGGTGGATTCCCTTCGGTTTGCCGGTGCTGCCAGACGTATAGAGCAGATAGAGCATGTGCTCGGAACCGAGCGGCTCGGCCGGGCAGGTATCATTCAGCCCGTCGATGACGTCGTGCCACCAGACATCGCGGCCTGTTTGCATGGTGATCGTCTGCCCGGTCCGCTGAAAGACCACCACGGTCTTGACCAGATCGGTCTTGGTGCAGGCCTCATCGACGTTATTCTTGAGCGGCACGGTCTTGCCGCGGCGCCAACCATGATCGGCCGTGATGATGACGTGTGAGTCGGCGTCCTCGACGCGATCGGCGATCGCCTGGGCGCTGAAGCCACCGAAGATCACCGAGTGCGGGGCGCCGATTCGAGCACACGCCAACATGGCGACGGCCAGCTCCGGGATCATGGGCATGTACAGCGTAACCCGATCGCCTTTTTTGACGCCGATGGACTTCAACCCGTTGGCGAAGCGGCACACCTCACCGAGCAATTCCTTGAAGCTGATGGCCCGAATATCCCCCGGTTCGCCCTCGAACAGAATGGCCGTATGATCCCCGAGACCGCGCTGGATCTGCAGGTCAAGGCAGTTGTAGCAGATGTTGGTTTCGCCGCCGACGAACCATTTGGCATCGGGCAGATTCCAATCGACGACGCGATCCCACTTCTTGAACCAGTGGAACTCCGAGGCCGCCTCACCCCAGAAGCCGTCGGGGTCGTCGAGTGAGCGGGCGTACATCGTTCGGTACTCGTCCATGCTCTTGATGTGGGCATTGGCGGCGAACTCGGGCGGTGGCGGGAAGACGCGGTCCTCTTTCATCAGGTTGCTGATACCGGGCGAATCGGCGGTAGACATTGACGCTTCTCCTTGAAACTGAGCCCAATCCGGGTGGCACGGTCTGGTACTCCAGGCCGTGGTGTTTACCGGAGATCGTATCGCGACTCCCACGGCCTGGAGTACCAGACCGTGCCACCCAGGCTATTCTCACGATCGCGGTTCGGAGTGGAATACGGCGCAGCGTCGGCGACGTACTGCACCGGTATCGCTCGACCGACTTTCGTGTACCGACTTGGGAGGCGCTTGGCAAGACGGCCGTTGGACTTTGACTGCTGCCACAGCTAAGTTACGGAATCCGCACACGGGGCATGGCGAAAGCGGAGTAGCGAATGTGGCTCGACTACATGAATATCAGGGCAAAGAGCTGCTGAATGAGGCGCGAATCGCCATCCCCCGCGGCGGCATCGCGACATCGCCAGCTCAGGCGGAGGCCGTGGCCATGGAGATCGGCGGCCCGGTGGTGGTCAAGATTCAGGCGTGGACCACCAAGCGGGCCGACATCGGCGGTCTGCGTTTCGCCGACACACCCTCCGAAGCCGCCGCCGCGGCCGGCGAGCTTCTTGGAATGCGCGTCGCATCGTTCGAGGTGGACACCGTGCTGGTCGAGGAACGCCTCGACATTCGCGACGAATTCTACGCCGCCGTGGTCATCGACGACGCCGCCCACCGCCCCCTGCTGCTGTTCGGCACCTCCGGCGGCAGCGGAATCGAGAACCGGGCCGCGGCCGACAGTGCATCTATCATCCAATATCACTATTCGCTCCACGACGGATTGCCCGACTACGAAGCCCGCAACCTCGTCCGCCGAGCGGGCATCACCGGCCGATTGCAACGCGACCTGGCTGCGGCGCTGGTGGGCCTGACCCGTGTGGCCCGCAAGACCGAAGCTCGAACCGTCGAGATCAACCCGCTGGTTGTCACGGCCGATGGTCGCGTGGTGGCCGCCGACTGTCGCCTGGCGGTCGATGACTACGCCGTCTACCGTCACCCCGAGCTGGGCATCGAAATCGCCCGCGAGTTGGACCACCCGCCGACCGAGCTGGAACGCATCTCCTACGAGGTCGAAAAGCAGGATCACCGTGGGACGTTCTTCTTCGTCCAATTGGCCACCGGGTTCGATCGGGCCGATGGTTACGTCGGATTCCATGGCGCCGGCGGCGGCGGATCCATGATGAGCATGGACGCCCTGACGGCCGCCGGATTCAAGCTGGCCAACTTCACCGACACCTCGGGCAACCCGTCGGCCGCCAAGGTCTACCGGGCCGCCCGAATCATCCTGTCACAGCCGAATCTGAACGGCTACTTCGGCAGCGGTTCCGGCGTAGCCAGTCAGGAGCAGTATCATTCAGCTTACGGGCTCACCAAGGCGTTTCACGAAGTGAATCTTTCGATCCCCGCGGTGATCCGCCTCGGCGGCAACAGCGAGGATCGGGCGGTCCAAATCCTGGGCGACTACTGCAAGCACCTGCCCGCGCCGGTGGAAGGCTACAAGAAGGATGACACGCCGGCTTATTGCGCCGAGCGATTCAAGGTACTGGTGAACGAGCGAGCGTCGGCCGGCCATGATGCTGCACCGGCGGTTCATCGTCGTCGGTCATTCACTCCGCCGCCCGGCGCCTATTCGTTCAAGATCACCGCCGGAACCGTCTACATCGACCACAGCCAGTGCGACGACGCGACCAACAGGGTGCTATTGGAGTACGGCGCCGGCGTGTTCAAGATCGAAAACGGCAAGCCCGTGTTGGCCATCGAGGAGAGCGAGGCCGCCGGCATGGACAGCGAACTGATCGCCTGCGAGGTCGAATGTCGAGGCCGAGCCAACGACGCCGTCTATGTGGATCTACCCATCGAGGGACTCGACGAGGGCTGACCCCCCGGTGCCACTGGTGGCTTGCCCACCAGTGCCATCAGCCGGGCACCTTCCTCCATGGTGCAGTCCGGGAACCGGTGACACGGGCAACAGGCGTTCAGCGGGAGGCGATACGACCTGAATGGGTAACCTAACCGTCGCAGTTCTGGCGCTAGCCGCCCTGGTCACCGCGACCGTGTCCGGCATCATCGGGATGGGCGGCGGAATCCTGCTGCTGGCGGTCATCTTCTCGTTTCTGCCTCATCAAGACGCGATCCCGGTTCATGCCGTGGTGCAACTGGCCAGCAACGGCACTCGTTTGCTGGCGTTTCTGGGCAACGTGGATTGGCCCACCATCGGGCGATTCGCCCTCGGGGCTGTGCCCGGGGCAGGAGTCGGAGCCCTGCTCCTGTGGTTGCTCGGTAGCCCGGACCAAAGCGAGCCTTACCTAAAGATGGCCGTCGGCGTGTACATCGTGCTCAGTCTGGTAGTCCCGCTGCGTCTAGCCAAGAATGGGCAGGGCGGCGGACGGACATTCACGCTGGTCGGTTTGGTGGCTGGCGCTGCTGCGTTGACGCTGGGAGCGATCGGTCCGCTGATTGCTCCGGTGTTTGCCCGTCATGGATTCGTCAAGGAGCGGTTGATCGCCACCAAAGCAGTTTGCCAAGCGATGATGCATCTGCTGAAGCTGCCCGCCTTCCTGGTGATACGTGACCTGGACGTGCAGCGCTTGGGCTTGTTGGCCTTGGTGATGGTAGCCATGGTGATCCCCGGCACATTGCTCGGAAAGCATCTGCTGCAATACGTGACCGAGAAGCACTTCGTCATGCTGTATCGCGCCGCCCTGCTCCTGGCGGCAGGCAAGCTGGTGTTGATCGACGGGGTGTGGAAAGTCTGGAGCGGGGCGTAAACTCCGCTTTCGCACTTTTCTGGCAGCGAGCCGTGGACTTCAGTCCGCGCGGACGCCGTGACGGGAGGGATGCTCGGTGTTCGGCATTTGTCGCGGGCGAACGTCCGCGCGAGCTGCAGCTCGCGGCTCGCTGAGAAAACGCGAAAGCCGAACTGAAAGACCACTCTTGCCAAGCAGACCGCCGTTTACTTCGAGGCCGCGTCGGCGCCCGACGGAACCTCGACCGAGTCCTCCCGGTTTGTCTCGATCCCCTCGAAGACGATTCGCCCCAGGCGAACCATGGTGGCCCCGCATTCGACGGCCAGCTCGAAGTCTTCACTCATGCCCATGCTCAGGGTATCGAACGACGGGCCTGTGTGGCGGCTCTTGCGGACCTCGTCAAAGAGCTCGCGCGTGCGGACGAAGACGCTCCGCAGCCGCTCCTCGGTCGCATCCTGTGGCCCCATGGTCATCAAGCCGCACAAATCCAGGTGAGGCAGGGTACGGAGTTGCTCAGCCATGTGGGACGCAGACCCGACCGCCACGCCGCTCTTGCCCGATTCGTCGGCGGTGTTGACCTGGAACAAGACTCGCACCTTTTGCGATCGCCGGGCGGCTTGGGTCTCGATTTCTTCGGCTAGTCTCAAGCTGTCCAGCGAGTGGATCAAATCCACCCAATCGAGCACCTGGCGGACCTTGTTACGCTGTAGATG
>JADFPW010000186.1 GCA_022562105.1 Planctomycetota bacterium | reverse complement strand
AGTTCGTCCTGTATGAGCCCGTTGTCTTCGGGATTGCCCACGGCATCGTTGAAGAACAGGAAACCGGACAGGGTCAGGCTGCCGTAGTCGCTCGGAAGACTGCACGCGGCGGTTAAGTCGTAGTCCAGATTCATACCATATTGCACGTACGCCAGCCGCGTCGACCGGCCGCGACCGGTTCCGAGAATCGGATCGAGATACCCGTGGTCGATCGCGACCGTTACGCTTGGAGTGAGCGCGAGATAGTCCGTCAGCGACCACTCATGGCTGAATCCGAGTTCGATCCAGCCGCCGTTGTGCGTCGCGTCGAGGTCGATCGCATACAAGATTGATGGGTTCAGGACGCCGTCTTCGTTGTCGGGCCAGAGCCAGTTCCACATCCACGCGTCGTTGTGGTCGAGCGAAAAGTCCAGCTCCTGAGTGTTGAGTGGCTTGGCGTGCGGAAACGTGTAGAACACGAAGGCGATGCCGACGGTGGAGGTGATCGAATCTACGTCATAGGACCAACCGATCGTATAGTCTACCTCCTGCAGGTTGTTGCCGCCGGCCGCGGGGTTGAGTATCTCCTGGTCCGCATACCATTCAAACCAAGTCGTGAACGTCAACCAGCCCAGGCTGCCCGGCGCTCCTCCCCAGAGCGAAGCCAAATCGAGGCCGAGGTCGACACTCAACTGGTGATTGGGCTTCTCTCGACCCTCCCCGGGATACTCCGAGAGATTGATTCCCCGGAAGACATAGTCGGAATAGAGCGAATACGTCAGACCCAGACTCCAGGGTCGCTTCTGCTCCTGGGGCCCGGCGGGCTCGCCACCTCCGCCCGAATCCTGAACCAGGCGGAACGTGTCAAGCCGTAGGTTGGTCGGCGCGAAACCGATCGTATCTTCGTCAAGTGACGATGGCGGACCGCCGAGCGCCGACGCCCCCAGCGCAAAACCGGAAACGAGCAGCATGCAAATCAACAAGAATGTCGATCCGCGCATAATCGATCTCCTTTCTCGCAGCGATCAAACCGCGATGTTTCCATTGGCCTTTACCCCCCTAGACCCGTAACTCGGGCTTCGGTTAGTCCAAATGCCTCTTGTTGCCTAGCGGCGGGCGGATCGGTGTAGCGTTGTCGACCGCTGGTCGGGCGATCACGGCCTGCATCACCCGTGGACTTCCTAATCTTCCTGGGATTCCGTGATGCCCGTAATGGCGTCCACGGCCGGCGTGACCACGAGGGCGTCGACCACAGCGGTCAACGTTGTCTCCCACGTGTTCTGGAGAAAATCATTTGGAATACACCCGGTGCTGATCATATACCCACCCATCAGCATCGCCAGCGAAACCCTTACCGCTACTCGTCGCTCTTTGCGCATCGCTTTCTCCTTGATTGGAAAGCACGTATCTGCATATGCATCGCGCACGGCAGCGCGATCTCCCTCAACACGAATTCCGGTCGGATCGATCCTTGGCACCCGAGACTCGGCGGAAGAGAAACTTCGGTGGCCCTCGCGAGAAAGGGGCATCGAATCATGGCGCCGCGCCAGCGCCACTCATCCGCCTGCCGCCCCTAGGCCGGGCCGTGGGACGTCAACGGCCTTGGGAGGCACAGGGTCATCCTCGTCTATCGGACCCTGAGACCCTAACCCTTTAGCAAATCAGCATAGGTTCGCGTACTCTCGACCATGCCCGCCGCCCTTCCAGGAAATGACGAACAGGACGTAGTACATTACGAGACCGGTGGCGTTCGGATCGACGGGTGCAGTGCGCTGCTCGGCCCTTCGGAGTAACGCGTTTGAGTGCTGGCTCGAGCGCTCCGAGTGGCGACGCGGTTGACAAGGCTGTTCCTAGTGGCAACCCTATGGCCAACGCGGGCCCGAGTGTCTAGCCAACGCATGTTGGAGTGACTGCCATGTGCAGTTTGCTACCGGTGCGCTGACACGGTTTCCGCGACGATCTCAAGGAGGTCAACCGATGCAGCTCAATGCCGCCGACACCGCCTTTATGCTCATTGCCACCGCCCTGGTGTTGATCATGACACCGGGCCTCGCCTTCTTCTATGGCGGCCTGGTCGGGCGAAAAAACGTATTGACTATCGTGATGCAGAGTTTCATCTCTCTGGGTGTTTCAACCGTGCTCTGGGTGACGGTCGGCTTCTCGCTCTGCTTCGGACGCGACATCGGCGGAGTCATCGGGAACCCATTCGATTTCCTTTTGATGACGGGCATTGCTGCCGGAGACATCTATCCGGGGCTGGAGATTCCGGTCTACTTGTTTGCCACCTATCAACTGATGTTCGCCATCATCACTCCCGCCTTGATCACCGGCGCATTCGCCGACCGCATGACGTTCAAGGCCTATCTCACGTTCTTGGTGGGCTGGCAATTGGTGGTCTACTACCCGTTTGTCCACATGGTCTGGGGCGGCGGCTGGCTGGCGGAAAACGTTGGGGTGTTGGACTTCGCCGGCGGCATTGTGGTTCACGCGATTGCGGGCATGGCAGCCCTGGCCACCGTGTTCTTCCTTGGCGAGAGGCGTGCCTCGGAGGTGGAACCCCACAACATCCCGTTCGTTGCACTGGGCACGGCCCTACTCTGGTTCGGCTGGTTCGGCTTCAATGCCGGAAGCGCGCTGGCGGTCAACGAGATCAGTGTGCTGGCGTTCATCAACACACAGATTGGCGGCGCGTTCGCCGGTGTGACCTGGATGATCCTCGATTGGAAGCTCCAGAGGAAGCCGACCTTGGTCGGATTCTGCGTCGGCGCGGTTGCCGGACTGGCTACCATTACGCCGGCGGCCGGCTTCGTGACACCCCAGAGTGCGATGTTGATCGGGATTCTCGCCGGCAGCATTCCCTATACGGCCATCTTGTTCCGCCAGCGGAAGAACTGGGACGACGCCCTCGATGTCTGGGCTGTTCACGGCATCGGCGGCGTCGTGGGTATCCTTTCCCTCGGCCTGCTGGCGACCAAGGGAATGAATCCAGATGGGGCAGATGGCCTGTTCTACGGAAACGGCTCCTTCTTCGTGACACAACTGGTGGGCGTGGTGGTGGCCATCGGCTGGGCGTTCATCGTTACCTACGTTCTGCTGTGGGCTATCAACAAAATCACACCCGTACGCGTCTCGCACGAGGCCGAGCATTCGGGCCTCGACGACGCCCTACACGGGGAGACAGCCTACGTCCACGCTGACTGAGTACGCGGTGACGGATGCGTTCCGCGATTTCGGGGCGGTCGCCGTCCGCGAGGCAAGGACACCGCCGTTCACGTTCGTGGCCCAGAGGCCACGCGGCGGCATTATTGGGTGATCGGTTCAGGTTTGGGCAAGGGATTCGCAGCGCTCTTTGCTCGCAGGCTTGACCAGAGTCATTCGCTCGAGGGCCTCACCCATGGATCGCAGGTCGTCCAGGAAACGCTTCCGATTCTCTTCGATGACCTTGTCGGCCCAGGATCGGTAGTATTCGATCCCGCTGAACAGATTCTCCTTGAACTCCCGGAAATACTTTGGAGCGCGGGTGGACAAGTCCAGCGAGCACTTCTCGAACTCCTTGCGGAGATGGTCCATGTAGATGGCCAGTTCCCGAATGAACATGTGCGGGCGATCAGGGTTGGTCAGGAGTGACAGGCGTCCATAAATGTGGCTCACCATTTCCTGCAGAGTGGCCAGCTTCGAGAAATTGACGATGTTGGGGCCACAGCAAACGGCAGGCTTGGCGTCGGGGTCGATGCCCTTCTTGAGAAGCGCCGTACCCCCAACCTCATGACAGATGCATGCCTTTGCCAGCACGCCTTCCTGCACCACAGGAAGCTGCGTGGCCGAGAAGCCTTCTTCGCCAATGTGCTCCAGCTTGCGCTTCTGGTAAGCGCGGGAGGCGTGACAGATGGGGATGTCGGTGAACTCGGTATTGGACACCAGGAACCCCTTGGGACACGGGCTGCCCGGTTTGCCGTCCAGAATCCGTTGTCGACGGGACTCCTCGCTGGCCGAGTCTCGCAGTGTCCAGAAGGGAATGCCCAATGGAGAGGCGTCGCTGAGATGCACGTCGCGGTCCGTGGCGTCCAAGAGCTTTCGCAGGTGCTCGTCGTCGACATTGGTGACCTCAGGCACCAACAAGAACGGAGTCGCCCAGCCCGTGGCGTCGAGACGGTAATACTGCAACAAGAGCTCATTCTCTTCAGCGGTGCCAATGCCGCCCTGGGCCGTGATTCGCATTTCAAGGGGCGCTTCGATCGTAGGTCGACCGGCGGCCGCTCGGGCGTCGTTGTAGATGGCGTGCAGCGACTCGCGCAACTCGGCTCTATGGTCCTTGAACTCTGCCAGGATGGGCCCCATCAGCAGCCCGTTGGTAGCGAAGGCGTGGCCGCCGCAATTGAGTCCCGATTCGATGCGGTACTCGGACACCCACAACCCGCGTTTGGCGAGGAACTTGCCCTGAATCTTCGCGGACCGCCAATCGCTGACCTTCAGAATGATCTTCTTTTTGATGCCGCCGCTCTCGTCGGGGGAAAAGTCGGTGAACTGAGCCGCATAAGAGTAAACGCGCTGGTTCATGCCCGCCGAGAAGATAATGGAGGAGGTCAGCGAGCTATTGGCGTAGCCTCGCAGAGCCGACATGGCGTCGGCAAACTCCGGGGGGAGCTTCTTCCCGTGGCGATAGAGGTCTCGGTCGAGCTTGGTCATGATGTTGACGTCAATCGTGCCCGGAACCGCCCGATGGCGCAGCTCATCTTGCTTTCGGGCTTGGTCTGCCGGATCGTCCGTGGCCAACATGTCGCGGTATTCGCGTTTGAGCGACGTGTCCGGAAGCATCTCGTAGTATCGCGTGAGGTCGCTGCCCGCCTCGAACGGCGAGGCCTGCAATTCCTGAACCTGTCGCCGAACCTGGCGGTCCACGAGATTCAGGTACGCCGTGATACGCCGGGCACGGGGGTCTTCATCGCGCCCGGCGATCTCCTCGTACGGCTCCTCCGTCGCCCTGCACAGCAGCTTTCTTACCTGCTCGATGAGAACGTCGTCCACCAGGGAGATCACCGAACTGATGCCGTACTTGGCGACCCGCAGCGCAGTATCGATGGTGAATCCCGTCCCCATGACCGGGATGTGAAACGTGTGCTCGCTACGAGTGGCTCGATCCGCCATGTCGCCTCTCCGACTACCGCCAAGTGCCAGGGCGCTCACGTGAGACGCCTCCAGCATCGCCATGGTAGGTCAATTCGGCGGCATTGCAACCGGCCAAGGCACACCAACGTCCCGGGAGCAGCCTCGCCCTGTGTCAGGATCGGCCAGGAGTCCGGTTGCCTGTGCATGAGTCCGCTTACGGCGGATGCCGCAGATCGTGCCCGCGGCTCTCGGACCCGGCTCGAACCCAAAGAGCACGCGCGATTCGGTGTTCCGGTGGTCAGCCTCGGCCATCGCCGCGTCGATTTAGCCGACCCCACCCGTGTCCAGCAAGAGTCCGCCGGCAAGTCAACCGGTGGTGGCGATCGAGGCGGCCTCATCCCGATCGATTGACTGGCCGCCGGCGACGGATCGGCTCCCGAAGGCGACGTTCCCGGCCATCGGTGATGGGCGAGCTATCCGCGGTCCGGGTTTTCGTCCTGTTGCGAAGTCTTGCTGCCGCCGGTGTGGACGTGGTGGATCACCCGTTGTGGGTACGGAATCTCGATGCCCTCCTCATCAAAGCGCTCTTTGATTCGCTTCCGCAGTGCCCGGGCCAATCCCCACTGGACGCCGGGCTGCGTTTTGACGACCAGGCGGATATTGAGGGAGCTGTCGCCGAAACTCTGCAGGCCGGGCACCACGGGATCGGCCAGTACCTTGTCCTTCCACTCCGAACGTTGGCAGAGCTCGGTAGCCGCCTCCAGGATCACCTGGCTCACCCGGTCGATATCTTCGCCGTAGCCCACGCCGATTTCCATCTTCACCTGCGACCAGCCATGGGTCATGTTGGAAACCGAGGTGACGGCGCCGTTGGGAATGAAGTGGAGCGTTCCCTCCATATCGCGCAACACCGTTACCCGCAGGGTCAGGCGCTCGACCGTGCCGCTGATGCTGCCAATCTTGATCCAATCCCCGATGGTGTATTGATTCTCCAGCAGGATGAAAAACCCCTGGAAGAAATCCCGAATCAGGGATTGAGCGCCGAAAGCGAAGGCCAAGCCCAGAACCCCGGCCGAGGCCAGAATGGTCGACACCGGGGCCCCGATCTGGTAAAGTAGATAGAGACCGGCGATGATCCACACCACGACCGACACCGCCTTGCGCGTTACACTGGACAGTGTCTTCATGCGCTCGTGGTAGGTGAGACGGTCACGGGCCATTCCGTCCACCACGCGTCCTTCGATCCGGTGTGCGAAGCGGTTCACGAGGCGCACAATCACCCAGGCCAAGATGGGGATCAGAAGCAGGTAGATAAGCGTGCGGCCGGCGGCTTTGTAAGTCTCCGCGGAATAATCAGCGCGTATCCGGGAGATGGAGCCACGCAGATCCTCTCGCCGAGCTTGGAGCGCTCCGATCTTGTTCTCGATCTTGGCCTTGTGCTGATCGTACAGGGCGATTTCGACATCCAATCCCAGCTTGGAGAGTATTCTTCGCGTATCCCTGACCCAGACCTGGTGTCCCCAGACGCGGGCCTCGGCGGCGAAAAGCCGGTCCGCCCAGTAGTCCTTGTCCCAGTCGCGGGTCTGTTCGGGGATGGACAGGGGCAATCCGTAGGACTGCCGGAAGGTGTCCTCTATGGTCAGTTGGGCGCTGGGCGAGGCGGCGATGGCGGCGAGGTGCCGGGCGGTCTGGTAAGCGAGGACTCTCAGTTGCAGCCCCTCCGCCAACCTCTCCGGGGCCTCGGCGATCTGACTGCGTTCCTGGTTGCATGACTCGATCAGTTCCTTGAAAGCCTCCAGGCCGTTCTCGTAGTCGTGCATCTGGCGGTCGATCAGGGTGACCACCCGATAGTAGGTATCCAGCGAGTCGTCGAAGAGTTCCTGCTGCTTCACCCGGGACAGCGCAGCGAGCACACTTTCCCAACCGACGTCTTCCTCTCCGCGTTGGTTCTTCGCATCGTATTCCACTTGCTTCCGATCGACTTCCTCGAGATCCTTGAAGGGAAGCGTGGCCGAATTGATGCGCTGGACCGGTTGGCTGATCAGGGCCGCCCTTTCGTCCGCAGCCTCGGCGCGAATCTTCGCCCAGATCCCAAACGCGGAAAGCGCCCGCAGCCTATCCCGCTCGTCCTGGTGGTACTTGCGCAGCTCAGCGTACCGCCGGGCCTGCTCGTCACGATCGGATTGAGCCTGGAGAATGGCTTCCCGGGTCAGCACCTCGGAAAGACCCAAATGGATTTGGGACCGGTCGATCCGGCCGTCGTCGATCCGGCGCTCGAGTTCGAGGGCACAAGCATACTTGCGCTTTTCTTCGTTGATCCACGAGGACCGGGCCTGGCCGACCAACAGGAAAGCCTCTTCCAGCCCATCCAATGCTTCTGTATAGAGCTTGGTCTTTTGAGCCAAGCTGTCGAAGTAATGCCAGTGGGCGGTGGCGAAGTCCTGCCGGAACTCCAACTCTCCCTTCATCTTCTTCACTTGGTCCGGTAGCGATTGATCCGATTCCGATGGCGGGCTCGCATCAACCGGGGCCGGTTCGGACGGACTGGCTTTCGGCGCCCGCTTCAGAGGCTCCGAGCTGAGGTCTTCGGGGAGGCGGCCGTCCTCCAGGTTCTCCAGTTCGGCCTTGATCTCGGCGAGGCGATCCGGATCCCCGAGGATTCCTGTCCGCACGTACGGGTTTTCCACGGATCCAATCACGTCACGGGCCGTTTGGAGCCTTTCCACCGCCCGGTCGAACTCGCCCTGGGGCTGGGCAACGGCCCCGACCAGTTTCTCGATGGAGACGTTGAGCGTGCCCTTGGGCTCTACCAGGGCGATCAAGGTCGTTTCATCCTTGGCCGCCATCTCCTTTAGAAAATCAGCGTAGGTCAGTTCTTCCTGGAGGATGTTGTGCAGCCGCTCGTTGTTCCGTTTCTCCTTGTCCAACTCCTCCTGGGCCGCATCGATCACCATCTTGTCTTGACGCTGTTCGAGTTCATCGACTTCGCGGCGTCTGGTGGCTTCGAGATCAGCCATCGTCCACACGGCAGCCGCCAGGCTCGACACGCTCACGCCCTCGGGAACTTCGCCCGTCGCCACGCCCCCGTCGCCCTGCCCGCGATCAGCCATCTCCAGCGTCGCTTTCAGCTTGATGGTCAGGTGTCGGACCCGTTCAAACGCGGGTGGAACTGCAGCCAGCTCCTCCAAGAGTTCCTGGGCCGCGGCACTTGCCTGAAGCATCAGCTTCAGGCGGGCGTCCAGGTAATCGACCAACGTGTCGGAGAAGATGCTGTTACGCCGCGCCATCTTGAGCTCGGCGTGTCCTGCCCCTTCGGGAATCGATTCCTGGGAAGGCGAGGCCAGTTCCAGGCGAGTTGTTTCCAGGTCGGCAAGGGCCGCCCGCTTGATCTCGGCCCGATCCCGACCCCTCTCATACTCGGCCGTCTCCCGACGCCAGTCGTCGTGAACGCGGGCGATGACCGTCGGCCAGGCGGCGGGATCGGTCTTCTCCAGGTCTTGCGCTTCAGCCGCTTCATGTTTGGCGGCTTGGAGCATGACGTTGGCCACATCCACGGAGTGCTGAAGACGGCGATCCGTTT
>JADFPW010000185.1 GCA_022562105.1 Planctomycetota bacterium | reverse complement strand
CTGGATTGCTGTAAGAAGGATCGCAGAGCGGCGGTCAGATGATCCCGCGTTGGTCGACAGGTGGCGACGCAATTGCACAGCCCATTCGGCACGACTCGATCCGATGCGATCACCGGAACCCCGGCGGCGAGGGCCTGCAGCACGGTGGTCGGCGGGCGTACCTGCAGGGCGGGTACGACCACCAGGGACGCCCTGCCCAACAGCGATCGCTGGTCGTCAAGGTCGGGATCGCGTACGAACGATACGCGATCCTCACCGCCCTTACGTCGGACGGTTGACTCCAATTGCATTCGCCAGTCGCCGGTTTCGGGTCCAGCCAGCACCAGATGCCAACCCTCCAATTCGTGGATGAGGCTGCCGAACGCATAGAGCAGCGGCACGAGACCTTCCACGGGATGGATAGGGCCCAGAACGAGCATCACCTTCTGGTCAATCGCCTTGTCCAGGCTAATGCGATCGGCGGGTAGATTTTCATAGTCGTCGAAGTCCAGGCCGTACTCCAGGACGTCGGACGGTGTCTGACGGGACCATTCTTGAAGGTGTCGCAACTCGCGGTCGTTGAGCGCGGCTAGGTGTCCCACCCGATCGGTGATGGCTCGCAGGGAAGCTCGTGACCGCCTCCTCTGCCACCATCCCATCCTGGCGAATTGGTCCGGATCGAGCGCACCCAGCGGGCTGAGAATGACCGGCGTGTCGAACCGACTATTCAGCCAGGCCGTACCTTGCCGGACTCCACCGATTCCGTGCAGGTGAATGATGTCGGATTCGACCGTGAGACGAGGGACGTCATCGTTATCGCCACCACGGACGACCCTGGCAGGTTCACAGGCCGGTGGATCCGCATCGCCAGTCAGCACCGCAGACGCAACACCGGCCTCGGCCAGTCGCCGCCACAGCCCACGTAGCAGAATCGCTTCCGATCCGGCGGACGGCTCCAACGAGCGAATGACATGAAGGGTCTTGGTGGGCATGCCGAAGGAGATTGTAGAGACCGACGGCGTAGCGTGGAAGCCCCCTGGTCACCGGTTTGCCTTGGGCCAAGATGAATGCTACACTAGCCCTGATGAGTAAGACGCCTGAGTTGCCAGAGTGTTTGTCGGTCATCATCTGCGACGAGATCTACCGAGACGAAGTGTCGAAGAAGCTGATCCTTGTCGGCGTATTCAACGTGATCACGGCTCCGGCGTTCCCGGCAAAGCAACCACGAATGACGGTGCTGTTCACGCTCACGAACGGACAGGGCACGTATGACATGAGTCTCTCGCTGGAGCACGCATCAACGGGAGCGGCGATTGCGGAGATCAAGGGGCCGTTGAAGCTCCAGAACCCACTGGAGATCGTGGATTTCAATGTTGAGCTTGGAGGCCTTCAGTTCCCCGAGCCGGGAAAATACTGGGTTATCGTCAAGATTGATGGGGCGATCATTAATCAACGACCTTTCGTCGTTGTCCAGGCGGAAGCTAGTCAATGACAACTGTAGCGAGTGAGCTAATTGCGTTTGGATCCTACGGCCTGGCGGACACAACCGCCACGGGTTCCGCTACGTCGTGGCACCCGACGCAAACCTTTTACCATGCCGATTTCAATGTTCTGCGCGCAGAGTTGGCAGAGCTGACCCCCTCCAACGACAAGCTCCTACGGTTTGCGCAAAAGCATCCACCGGACATGTCCTGGTGGGCTGAGGCGGGGAATGCATTTGAGTCCGAGGAAGACATCGAGACTTGAGCGACCAGGTTGAGCTGCAGCAGGGATCCGTGGTCTCAGCGGAAGTCGCCGACCCTCGGGGACTGGTCAAACGGCGTCCGGTACTGATCATTACGCCCACCGACGAGATCGTGCTTGACGGCACGATCGTCGCGCTAGCTATCACTACGACCTTCCCCGATCCTCCCGAATCCAATCAGGTTCTCCTTCCTTGGCATTCGAGCGGGTTTTGTCCAACCGGCTTGCGGAGGCGCAGTGCGGTTGTTTGTGATTGGGCAGTCAGCCTTCGCCCGAGCCAGATCGACTTCGTAGCCGGATTCCTGCCCACAAAGTACCTCCTTGACGTGATGAACCGTAGGCAACAGCTCGAAGCCAACCCCGACAAAGCTGAAGACGGGTCGAGTTGAAGTGGGGCCGCCCGACTAAGCACGTTTGTTCAGGCTCCGTCGAAACCGTCCAGCTTCTGTCGCTTTCGTTTCCGCGATTGGGCAGCGTAGTGTTGAACGCGTGCGGCCAGGCGGGGCCAGCGGCGCCGCCAGGAATCGGCGGGGAGCTGCAATCGCTCCAGGTAGCGGCGGAGGAAGCGGACGGCGTCGGTGCGGGTGATGCTCGAATAGGGTTGCAGGCTGACGGCCAAGCGCACCACCGGCTGCCATCGACGGCGTTGCGACTGCTGACTTCGATGCAAGCCGTCGAGATCGACCAGCCAGATGCCGAGCTGTTCCACGGGTCCGTCGCAGCCGGTGACCAGGATGTTGGAGCCCTTCATGTCCCGGTGGTGCAGGCCATTGCGATCCAGCCGGGCGAATAGATCGACGATCCGGTCGGTCAGAATGCTCTTGACACGGTGGGCCCCGCTTGAGTTCTTCGGACTCAAATGCATGAGGGCGAACTGCTGAAGATCGACAACGCCAGGGATGGCCCAGGTGATAAGCCAGCTCTCACGTTGTGGGCGGGTGCGTTCCAGTATCGCCAGCGGCAGCGCCGTCGGCACACCGATTCGACCTAGCAGCAGGGCTCGTTCCCAGTTGTGGCGTTCCCTCGATAGCCGAAACAGGCTCGCCAGGCGCGGGAGCGCTCCCACGACTCGCCGCTGTTTGGCGATTACTTCGATCGTCCGATTGCCCAACGATAGGCGACCGCGAAAGACGCGCGTGTTTTCCGAGTGCTTCAGGATCTCGCAGTCGATGTTGGGGTCGGTTTCACCGAGCAGAGTCGATAGAGTTTCGGGCCAATCATCGACGCTGGGCAGGGCGAGGGGCTCATTCCCGCCGTCGGGCAGGCTGGCGACACCGGTTAGCACATGCCCCGACCACCCGCCGGCGAGACGGATGGGTTCGATGACCTGCCCGCCGACCGCGGCTGACTGGTGATCGCGATTCGGTTCGACTGGCACTTGTTGGCTCACGGCGGCGCACTATAGTGACGGCCACAGACGACGCAATCATCAACCCCGGATGATCGGTTATGAGGTTCACCAGACCATTGTGTTGTGCGATCCTCGGTATCGGGCTCGCGGCTGAGTCGGCGTGGCCCGACGAGCTCGTGTTGAGTCCCGGCCTGCCGCCTATCACCAGCAGCGTGACCATCAAGCCGGGTCGCTATCGCATCGATAGCACCGGCGAAGCGGGGGCGGTCCGGATCATCGGCGACGGAATCACCGTGGATTTTCGAGGTGCGGAACTGATCGGAGCCGACGAGGGGGTGGATCCGGATGCCTATCAGGGTCGGGGTATCGTCATTTACGGCAAAGACGTCGTGGTCAAAAACGTTCGCGTCCAGGGCTACAAGATCGGCATCTACGCGGAACACTCGCCCAACCTGACCGTGCAACGCTGCGACGTTTCGAGGAACTACCGCCAGCGATTGGCCAGCACGCCGCAGCGCGAGGATCTGTCGGACTGGCTGTACGGCCACGAGAACGATGAGAACCAATGGCTCCGATACGGGGCGGGAATCTATTTGTTCGATTGTCCCGGAGCGACCATCAAGGGTTGTCGTGCCCGCAACGGTCAGAACGGGATCTGTCTGGTACGCTGCGATCGCAGCGTCGTGGTGGACAACGACATGTCGTTCATGAGCGGATGGGGCATCGCCCTGTGGCGGACTTCCCACTCGCAAATCTGCAACAACAACTTCGACTGGTGCATGCGCGGCTACTCCCACGGCGTCTACTCCCGCGGTCAGGATTCGGCCGGAATACTGGTCTACGAACAATGCAGCGACAACGTGTTCGCCTACAACAGTGCCACCCACGGCGGGGACGGCTTCTTCTTGTACGCCGGTAACGAGACGCTCCGGAAGACAGGAACCGGCGGATGCAATCGCAACCTGCTCTACAAAAACGACTTCTCCCATGCAGCCGCCAACGGTATCGAATGCACCTTTTCGGATGGGAACATCTTCATCGACAACATTCTCGATGAATGCACCCACGGCATCTGGGCAGGCTATTCGTACAATACGATCATCGCCCGAAACCACATCGCCGATTGCGCCAACGGCGTCTCCATCGAACACGGGCAGAACAACCTGATTGCCGAGAACCACTTCGAGGCCGTCGAGACCGGAGTCAACCTCTGGTGGGACGACGACAAGGATCTGCTGGCTTCGGTCTTCGGGAAACAGCGCAACAATTGTCCGTCCACCGGCAACCACGTGTTGGCCAATCAATTCCATGACGTCGACGTGGCTGTCCGACTGCGCCAAGACGGTCAGAGCCTGGTCCAGTGGAACGACATGACCGACGTGAAGACCGGCGTCCATCTCTCCGGGCTCGCCGACGGCACGCGCCTGCTCGACAATCACTGGGGCGGCGCCGCCGTTCGCAACGAGGCGACCGGTGCCACGCAGGTCGAGACCGACTCGTCCGATGGACCCATCGACGAGACGCACACGGCCGACATCCGGCTCGGCCAATTGGCTGCCGTCTTGGCAAAACTCCCTCCCCAGACGGTCGGCTCACGAACCACCACCCTGCCACCCGATCGCCTCCGTGGCCGGCGTTACATCTTCGTCGACGAGTGGGGGCCTTACGATTTTGCCGACGTCAGGCTGTTTCCCGACCGGGTCATGGGTGGGGACACAGTCACCGTGCAAATACTCGCCGGCGGTCAGCCCTTCAAGGTAGGCAGTACCAAGGGCGCGATCACGGTTTCACCGATGAGCGGAACCACGCCCGGGACGATCACGATTGCAGCTACGGAAACCGGGGTGACCGAGTTTGCCGTCCTGGTCGAAGTCGGGGGCCAACGGCTGCGGGTCACTGGTTCGCTTCTCAAGGCCGACTGGAAGGTGCGTTTCTTCCGCTGGAACGCCGATGCCGACCCCCGCGAAAATCAATCTGCCTGGGATGCCCTGATCCGGACGCCGCCCCTTCTCGAGCAGCAGTTACCCTCCATCGACTTCGTCTGGGGAGGTGGAGCTCCAGCCCCGGAGGTGCCACCCGATCGGTTCGGGACCGTGGCTTCAACCTCGCTCGACCTTCCGGCGGGCCGATGGGTGGTCAGCACCATCTCCGACGACGGCATTCGGGTCTGGATCGACCAGGAGCTGGTAATTGACGATTGGACCTGGCATGCCCCGAAGGAGAACACCATCACGATTGATCTATCCGCCGGCTCGCATGACATCCGTGTGGAGCATTTCGAAATCGATGGGCACGCCCAACTGCAGGTGACGATCCATCGCGCCCCGTAGACGCACGCGCTCTGGTTGACGCTGCTATCGGCGACTCGTACCATCGTCACCCGTGGGCCAATGGCTGCCCTGCCGCTAAGCGAAACCAAACTCACTGGAGACATCTGCAATGGCTAGAACATGCACGCTCAAAGGCAACCCCCTCAACCTGGAGGGTCCGCAATTGAAAGTGGGCGACACCGCCCCCGCAGTGACGCTCAGGAAAGACCTGGTCACCGATTTCGATCTCGGATCGCTTAACGGCAAGGCCCGCATCTTCAGCGTCGTGCCCTCGCTCGATACGCCGGTCTGCGCCGAGCAGACCCGCCGCTTCCACAAAGAGGTTGCCAACCTGCCCAACGTCACCTTCTGCACCATCAGTTGCGATCTGCCGACGGCGATGGGGCGCTTCTGCGGGGCCGAGAGCATCGATCCGGAGAAGCTCATGATGCTCAGCGATCACAAGACCACCGAGTTCGGCCGGACCTACGGCACGCTGATCCCCGATCTTCGGGTCCAGTGTCGAGCGGTGTTCGTCGTAGACAGCAGCGACACGATCAAGTACGTCGAATACGTACCGGAAGTAACCGACCACCCGAACTACGACGCCGTGTTGGCCTGCGCCAAGGCGCTGTAGTCAACGTCTCCTGTTCATCGTACGCCGGGTGCCACTGGTGGCTTGTCCACCAGTGCGGCAGCAGAGTGATCCTCAGCGCCCACAACGTAAAGGGAGGCTGATGATGGAGACCATCGCCCCTCAGCCCTGGATTGCATGATGCAGCGTCACCGAGGGCAACACTGGTGGACAAGCCACCAGTGGCACCCGGCACAGCCCCCCCCTGGCATGGGTAACTCTTGAGGGATACAATCGGTGTATGCGCCTGGCGGCTGGGTTCGCCGCAGCGCACGCGGGAGCCTCATGGTGCAGCTTCGATTCCTCGTCATCGCGTTGATCCCGTTGAGCGCCGCCGGGGGACAAGTCAATCAACAGAACCCCGAGACGGAGTCGGCGCCGGCAACACCGGGCGAGCAGTGGTCGCTGGCTGGTCAGGTCTTCGACCCGATCGGCTCGGGCGTCAAAGACGTCGAGGTCATCGTCGAGTCCATAGTAGATGACGGTGGCGAATCCACCGTACTCGCGCGAACCACGACCGACGGGATGGGCGATTTCTCGGTCAGCGGCTCGGGGGAGAGCCGCAGCGTCCGCGTGACCTTCCGCAAGGCCGGCTACGCCGACGCCATGGAGGTTGTTGAGGTGACCAGCGCGACAAGTGATTACCCCGCGTTCGTCGGCGTCCAGCTTGAAGGCGATGCCCGCCTGGTCGGCAGAGTTTTGGATGCTGCTCACACCCAGCCGGTGATCGGTGCCAGCGTGCGCATTCGGGCGATCTATCGCGATTGGAACGCGACCACGGACCCGGACGGCAAGTTCGAGCTTACCGGTCTGCCGCCGGGCGGAGGGCGAGTGTTGATCGATGCCGATGGATTCGCTCGCCAGATCCGCAAGGTCGCGGATTTCGCCGACCCGGCCGAGTTCATCGCCCTGTTGAAACCTGATCGCATCGTCAAGCTGACCATCACCGACGAAGAGGGCCACCCGGTCGTAGGAGCCGCCGTTGAGGCAGGCAATGCGGC
Organism: Planctomycetota bacterium; assembly: GCA_022562105.1. Lineage (GTDB taxonomy): Bacteria > Planctomycetota > Phycisphaerae > UBA1845 > UBA1845 > JADFPW01. The sequence goes on along the minus strand of JADFPW010000185.1, from coordinate 1,699 downwards.
CACCCGCGACATGCGCAGCGGATCAACTGACGAAAAGGGTTTATGCATAGTGCGAGGGTTGCCGGAGGATCTGCTCGAACTTCAACTGCGCATCACACACGACGACTACGTCTCGTCGGTCGAATACGATCGTACGCTCACCCTGCCCAAGGGGAAACGCGAATCATCGCATACCGTCACCATGCAGACAGCCGGTACGCTGGTGGGAACCGTAACCGATGCCGACACCGGCCAGGTGCAGCCGACGGCCCGGGTGAGCGTCGGCGAGTACCAAAGCGAGGCCCTGCCCCGGGGGTGGACCGACTACGACGGCACGTACACCATTCGCGGGATCGCACCGGGCCGAGCTGTGGTCACTGTGCATTTGGTCGGCTATGCCCCACAGCTCCAGACCATCGAGGTCGCCGGTCGATCGAAGACGCAGTTGGACTTCGCATTGAAACCGGCTACCACGCTGAGCGGCACGGTGGTCGATGATCAAGGCAAGCCGGTGGTTGACGCCTATGTCATCGCCGAGCAGTGGCGCGGTTTCCACACCCTGGGACTGCGCGGGTTGACCGACGAGCGCGGCACGTTCGCGATTCTGGACGCCCCGACGGAGGAGTTCGACATCACCGTCATCGCCCGTGGTTACGAAGCCCTACCGGCCCAAACGGTCCGCTGGGACGCCAGCCCACATCGCCTGGAACTTGCGACCGCCCCCGACCAGGCCTACAGCGCCCCGGCCGGCGGCAAGGTCAAAATCGGTGAACCCGCCCCGGACATAGAGGTCGTGACTCTCGATGGACGCAAGATCAAATTATCCGAATTGAAAGGCAAGACGGTCCTTCTGGACTTCTGGGCCACCTGGTGCGGACCGTGCGTGGCGGAGATGCCCAATCTGCTGGCCGTTCACAAGAAGTACGGCGATCGGGAGGACTTCGTGCTGCTGGGCATCACTCTCGACTTCGAGGAGAAGGCCCTGCGCGATTTTCTCGACAAACAGAAGATTCCCTGGCCTCAAGTCTTCGGAGAGCAGGGTAACGCGGAAAAGGCCGCCGACGCCTACGGCGTAATGGCCATCCCCGCAACGTTCCTGATCGACCCGGAGGGCAACGTCACCGCCATGCACCTCCGCGGCTCACAGCTGGACAGCGCCATCGCCGATCTGCTGGGCACGTCGGCGAACTAATCCATCGTCACATGCCGAATGACGGGTTGGGTGGCACGGTCTGGTACTCCAGGCCGTGGCGGCTCGGAAACGGTTTCATCAAACTCCACGGCCTGGAGTACCAGACCGTGCCACCCATCGAATTGCGACTGACGACGCACTAGCTTGCTGCGTCCGGCGTTGATTTGCCAGCGCGCGGTCACCGGCTAGAATAGTGCCTCCCGGGCGGAGGGCGCTTCACGAGGCGCTCATCCATAATCCAGCCCGGTTTGGAGAGGTGTCCGAGCGGCTGAAGGAGCTGGTTTCGAAAACCAGTGTGCGGGTAACCGTACCGCGGGTTCGAATCCCGCCCTCTCCGGTAGCGGGGCGTTCCGATTCTCAGCTTCCCGCGCCTCTTTTGTGCTCGATCGTGGATCAGGGGTTTCGTGGGTCGATCCGGTCGGCGTGGAGCGGTAGGACGTCGTCGCGAAGGAATTGGGCGATGCGCTCGGCGGCGATGCGATACCCTTCGGCATTGGGATGGGTGTCCATCGGGCAGACGCGCAGGGC
>JADFPW010000184.1 GCA_022562105.1 Planctomycetota bacterium | reverse complement strand
CAGGGCAAGCACAAACAGCCGTTGAATGATCTCGAGGTTTTCCCTGGTCACCGCCAACGCCCGATCGGCCCCGACCGCCTGGTAGTAGGCCGTCTTTGCTGTATTCGCCAACACGCTGGCCTCTCGTGCCAGCTCGAGAATCGCTCGATCCAGGGCCCGCGCCGACGCACGCTTTCGAACCGGGATCTGCCACAAATCGACAATGTTCTGAGCGAAACTACCCTCCAGATTGGCCAGCCCTCCACCCGAAGGCAAACGCAGCGACAGGCCGAGCGACGGATTCGACAGCAAGCCCGACTGAACCAGGTCGGCTCTGGCCATGCCGACGTCGAAGAAAGCAGCCTGAAGCCGGGGGTTATTCAGCAGGCAGACTTGAACGGCCTCGGCGGCGGTGAGTCCGTCGGCCAGGAGTTCTGCCACCTTTCGTTCGACAATCTCGTCCTCCCCGGGTCGATAGCTGCCCGCCTGCCCCGTTGCTTCTGACACATAGGTGGCGACTCTTTCGTAGTCCGGGCGCGGATTCACCGTCGCGCAGCCTCCGTACGCGAGCAATGCCCCAAGCGACAAAACCGCGAACCCGCGCTGTGGGATCATTCAGAAGGACTCCTCGCCGAACTTACCAAAGACGCGCACAAATCAAACGCACTACGATCACGCCTCAACGCTCAAAGGCCCTTAACCGAACCGCAACCCTACGAGAACTTCGGTTCTGCCGGCGCGCCCGAGATCCTCAGACCGGGGTGTGTATCGCGACTCACTACGGGCGCTCAGCCGCGACTACCGTCAACGGCCCGCGAGCATCAGGCAGCCCCGCTCCCGGATTGTGGGAACTCATAGGCAGGGATATTCCGGCAAGCCAAGAGTCCTGTCAAGGCACAACCGAGTTAAGAACCGTTGACTATTAACTACTGCCCATGGCCTTCGTGCTCATCGTGTTCGTCGTCCTCGTGCTCGTCATGCTCATCGTGTTCATCCTCCTCATGCTCGTCATGGTCCTTGGCCGACTCTTTGCTGTACTCATCGAAATCGAAGTCGAACACCTGCGGCTCCTTCCCATCCTTGAAGTCGATAAATACTTTCGCGCTGAGCGGCGGCGTCAGATACGATGACACGCTGGCGGCGAGAAAAGCCTTTTCGTGGTCAAGGCTGAATTTCAGAGCTCGGTGATACTCTGCGTCTGCCCCCTGCTTCCCGATGGTGCCCTCGGCAGTGAATCTGTCGGCCAGGATAGGCTTGGTGTACTCATCATAGAAATAGATTCGTAGCCCGCCATGCCCCGAAAGCGCCCCTTCCAGGTGGTGTTTCTTGTCCGGGGTCATGAAGAAAACACCCCCGTGCCTGGCCTCGTGGTCCGTGTGGGCCTTCACCTCCTTCAGGGGCATGCCGCACTTCGGGCATCGACCGGCGGCTGAATAGGTCTTGTCCCCTTCGCACTCCATCGGGCAGGCGTAGACCTTGGGTAGGTGTTTCTCGAGCGTTTCGGCCAACTCCATCATCTGGTGATAGATCTTCCGCGTGCCCGCCAGATCACCCGAATCACCGGCCTTGTCGATGGCATCAAACTTGGCTGCAAGCTCCTTTCCCACCAGGTTGATCTCCCGAATCGCTTGTCGGGGGACGCCGGAATCCTTCTTGAGGGCCAGTTGCCCGAGAACCTTGCCGATCTTTTGGATCACATTGGCTTGAGCATGGACCTGGTCGAGCTCCCCGGATTCCATCAATTCGGAGATTTCGTGAAGGCGGTGCTCGATCTCTTCGACGCCCTCCTCATAAGTGGTGGGCATCACGAACTCCGCCGGCTTGCCATGCCCCTCCTCGTCATCGTGGTGTTGGGCACTGGCGACCGGCACCAGGGCGAGGATCGAGCACCACGCCGCAACTAACAATACGTTCTTACACATTGGAAACCTCCTGTTACTAAACGAACCACACATTTGTCCGTGGCGAACCACGCCACGCCACTATCACCGTCTCGCGTCAATGTGGTACGGCTCCAGACGCAACGACAGTCTTAACTTCGTCATCCAACGTGTCGCCGCTGTCTTTCCGGCGCTCCAGGGTTCGCCGCGATGCGCCGCGAGCGAACTTCAAGAACACGGTCGGCGTCACGAAGAAGTCGAGGATGGTACACGTAATCAGGCCTCCGATCACCACGATGGCCACCGGGTAGAGAAGCTCCTTTCCCGGCTGACCGGCCGCCAGAGCCAGCGGGATCAACCCCAGCCCGGTGGTTAGGGCGGTCATCAGGACGGGGGAGACACGTTCCTGGCTCCCGCGGATGACCATTTCCTTACCGAACTCCATGCCTTCCTCAGCCATGAGGTGTATGTAGTGGCTGATCATCAGCACGCCGTTTCGACTGGAGATACCGCACAGGCTGATGAATCCCACCAGGCTGGCGACGCTGAACGGCTGACCGGTAATGGTCAGGGCGGCTACGCTGCCGATAAACGCAAACGGGATGTTCAGCATGACCTGAACCGCCATCACCATATTCCCGAAGTGGCTGTACAGGATGCCCAGCATCACCAGCAGTGACAGACCGCCCAGGACCAGGATGACCTTGGTGGCTTCCTGTTGCGATTTGAATTGCCCTTCGTAGCGTACCGAATAGCCCTGGGGGAGCTCGACGTCCATGGCGATCGAATCCTGGATGGCCCGGACGGTGCTGCCCATGTCCCGGCCCTGGACGTTGCAGGAGACGACAATTCGTCGTTGGACGTTTTCACGAGCGATCTGGTTGGGGCCCGGGATCTCGACAATGTTGGCCACGTCGGACAGGAGGACCACCGCTCCGCTCGGGGAAATGAGGCGTAGATCTCGTAGGGCCTCAATGTGACTCCGCCAAGGCTCGTCGAGCATAATCACCAGGCCGAACTGTTTGATACCCTCAAGCACCTGGGACACGACCTTGCCGTTCATGGCGGTCTCAAGGGCTTCGATCAGGTCACCCACACGGAATCCGTAGCGGGCGGCCTGGTCCGGATCCACGCGGATCCGGAGCTGGGGGATGAGCACCTGCTTTTCGATCTGCAGATCCACGACCCCCGGCAATCCATCCATCGCCGCGCGGACCTCGGCGGCCAGTTGCCGAAGCTTGCGCAAGTCCGGGCCGAATATCTTGACCACTACCTGAGCCCGAACGCCTGACTCCAGGTGATCGATTCGGTGGCTGATGGGTTGGCCGATGTTCACCGCCATGCCCGGCAGGGCGCTCAGCTTCTCGCGTACCTCAGCCAGCACGATGTCCCGCGAGCGGAGGCTGGACGGCGGACGTCGCCCGGCCTCAGTTAGATGATCGTCGGGATTCTCGGACTCCGTATCCGTCCAGAAATCGACGTCGATTTCCGAGTAGTGAACGCCCTCGGCGTGCTCGTCCTGCTCAGCCCGTCCGGTTCGTCGGCCGGTGCTCTTAACTTCGGGGATTTCCAGCAGCAGTTCCTCGGCCCGTGTGCCGAGGCGATTGGATTCGATCAGCGAGATGCCCGGCTGGGCGACCGTATTCACCGTGGCCGTGCCTTCATTGAAACTGGGCAAGAACTGGGAACCCATAAACCCCACACGCACCACGGCGATCACGACCAACCCGCAAGAGATGCCGACCACCCGCCAAGGCCGAGGCAGGGCGACACGATAGCAGCCCAGCGCCAACCGCTTGCACACCCTGAGCATGGCACCGTCCTTGGTGTGCTCCATGCGTTTCATTCGGGGCAAGAGATAGAGCGACAGCACCGGCGTGACCGTCAGAGCGACCACCATCGACGCCAAAATGGAGACGATGTAGGCGATGGCCAGCGGCTGGAAGAGACGGCCCGCAAGCCCGGGCAGGGCAAACAACGGAAGGAAGACCAGCAGAACGATGGTGGTACCGATGACGATCGGACCGCGAACCTCGGCGGTAGCTCGGTAAACGACACGTATGGGCGACTGCGGCGTGGCTGCCTTGCGGTTCTCGCGCAGACGGCGAAACACGTTCTCCACGCCGACGATGGCATCATCCACCAGCTCGCCGATGGCCACCGCGATGCCGCCGAGGGTCATCGTGTTGATGGACTCACCCATCCATTTGAAGATGATGAACGTGGTCAGCAGCGAGAGCGGAATGGCGGTAAGCGTGATCACCGTGGTGCGGAAGTTGAGCAGAAAAAGGGCCAGGATGATCACCACCAGGATGCCCCCATCACGCAACGCCTCCATGACGTTTTCGATGGCGCTCTCGATAAAGTGGGCTTGGCGGAACAGATCCGCGTTGATCAAAACGCCCTCGGGTAGCCCGGGACGCAACTGATCGAGGGCTTGGTCGATCCGATCGGTGAGTTCACGGGTGTCGGCGTGGGGCTGTTTCGAGATGGCCATGATGACCGCGGGCGACCCGTTCATGGATCCGTCGCCGCGTTTGATCGGCGAACCGGCTTCCACCACCCGGGCTACGTCTCTGACCCGAATGGGGACTGTGGCCCCTTGGCTGGTTCGAGTGACGACCAAGGCGTTCTCGATATCTTCGATGGATCGAACGCGACCCAGGTTACGGACCACCAGTTCCTGGTTGGCATCGATGATGAAGCCGCCGCCGGAGTTCTCGTTGCTCTCGGAAAGAGCCTCTTCGAGGTCGGCCAGGGTCAGGTTGTAGATACGCAGCTTCTCGGGATCCACTAGAACTTGATACTGCTTGAGCTCGCCGCCCATCACCGTGACCTGGGCGATGCCCGGAATGGAGAGCAGCGTCGGGCGGATGGTCCAGTCCGCCAGGGTGCGCAGTTCCATGGGGGAGACGGTGTCGCTGGTCACGCCCACCAGCATGATCTCGCCCATGATCGAGCTGATCGGGGCCATGAACGGAACGACGCCCTCCGGCAGGCGCTCGGCCGATTGGTTGAGACGTTCCTGCACAATCTGGCGGTTGAAACGGATGTCGGTATCCCAATCGAACTCGACGAAGACGATGGACAGGCCGATCCCCGAGACCGAGCGGACCCGCACCACACCGGCGGCGCCGTTCATCACCGTCTCGATGGGGTAGGTCACCTGGACCTCGACCTCCTCCGGAGCGAGTCCCGGCGTTTCGATGAGAATGGTGACCGTGGGGCGGTTCAGATCCGGCAGGACGTCGATCGGCAGTCCCAGCGCCGTGATAAGGCCGTACACGCAAAGCGCCAGGGCGGCCACCAGGATGAGAACGCGATTGCGCAGGGAAAGTCGAATGAGGGCGTTCAGCATAGTCCTGGTTCGCTATCGGGTCGGTGGCAGTCTCGATGATCCGACCGGCTATGTCGTTGATTCCGGCGGGCCATCGACGGTGACGACTCCATCACGGACTCGCTTCGGCCGCCTCCGGTGCCCTCTCGGCGGCGGCAAGCAGCGCGCTCCTCGTCGGACGTAATTGGGTCAGCGAGTAGGCCCCCCGGGTCACCACCACATCGCCGGGGGCGAGCCCGGCCAGCACTTCCACGACCTGATCGTTCACCCGACCGGGAGTGATATCCTGTTTCTGATAGACGTCACCGTTCTTGACGAACACGAATTGAACCGGGCCGTCTCGTACGACAGCCGAAACCGGAACGACCACGACCATCTCCTCTTCTCGCAGAACAATCGCCAGATGTACGAACATCGAGTCCCGCAGCGTCCCCTCGGGATTGGGGGCGTCTATGAGTACGTGGGCGGTGCGTTTTATCGCGTCGAGCATCGGGCTAATGAACTTGATCGTGCCTTCACCACGAAATCCCGTGTCCGCCGGCGTCCGTATCCGCACCACATCGGACGAGCGGTTCGAGACCCTGGCGACGAGCGATTCCGGCAATTCGCCCTCAATTTGCACCACGGAGTAATCGGCAATCGACAGAAGCATTTCGCCGGCCAACGCCCATTGACCGGGCCGGGCGGAACGGGTTACCACCACGCCGTCCGCCGGGGCCAGCAGATGGACCAGATTGATCGGTTTATCGTCGGACGGCGGCGTGAGCACGCCTTGCTGGGCGGCTTCTGCGTTGGTCAACGCCAGGAGGGCATCGCGTGAAAGTCGGAGGGCATCGGCTTGGTGCCCGAGCACCTGCACCTCTTTCCCTGCAATGCTGAGATCGACAGCCTTGCGCTTGGCCTCGCCTCGGGCCCGCAGGGCGGCGGCCCGTCGCTCGGCCAACACGTTTACCGAGATCACCTTTTGGCCGGCGGTCTCGGATCGTTGCAATTCCGCCTCGGCGAGTTCCGCGATCGCCGCGGCGTTCTCGACCTCCACTTGAAACTGTTCGACGCGTCCCTCGGCCCGGACCAGGTCCAACAGCAGCTTCTGATACTCCACCTCCAGCTTGCGAACGTCATAAATGTTGGCAGCCAGCTCGGGCGAATCAATCTCAATCAGAAGATCACCTTGTTGTACCGTGTCGCCCTCTTGGACGTGCACGGCCAGAACTTTGCCGGACGTCCGGGTCGAAACCGTCCACTGGCGGTCCGGCGCCGCCCGAACCACACCCAACAGCGGCAGCACCTCCTCTACATTCCCGAAATCGACCTCCGCGGTCTCGAGCCCGATGTGGGCTGCCGTTTCGGGGGAAACCCGGCGGGGCGTATCGAGATCGTAAGGCCCGATCTCCTTTCCGTGCCCCTCGTGGGCGAGAGCCACACCCGGAAAAACCACGAGCAACACACCCACGCAGAGTGGGCATCCGGTAGGGAAACGAAACATGGCTGTTGTCCTCTATTCTGAAATCGAAGCTGACGATTCAATCGTGATCGCCGCTTGATCCGGCCACTTACCTGATTGGTTGCACCCGACGGGCTCGTCGTCCCGCGCCGACCCGAACCGGCACTCTCCGTCTCGAGCTTACCCCTCTTGGATGCTTACCGGCCCGGCATCCTTCCCCCGGCGAGCAAAATCCTACAATCCCGCGACCCGCTTCCGCCGTTATACCTAGCGGGATACCTTGTAGGGGCGCCTGGGAGACCCGTCCCGATGCAAAGGCGCACCGAAAGCGGAGACCATGACCGAAGAAGAGCTGGTCCAACGTTGCTGCGACGGAGATCGCCAGGCCCAAAGCGAGTTCTATGCCCGCACCAGCCGTCGCATCTACCGCCTACTGCTGCGTATGACCGGAAGCGAGGAGGCCGCCTCCGACCTCGCCCAGGAAACCTACCTGCGGGCGTTCGCTCGGATTGGGGATTTTGACGCCCGATCGACGATCGCCACCTGGCTCTATCGCATCGCGGTCAACGAGGCACTCCAGCATCGTCGCCGCCTGCAACGAGAACGGGGACGATTGGAATCGGTGCTCCCGGATGTGGCTGCACCTGGATCCCAAGACCGTCACGCCGCCAAACTGGACGTCGCTGAGGCGTTGAGTTCCCTGGCCCCGGACGACCGGGCGGTGCTGTTGCTGCGCTACCAGGAGGGGTTGGACTACCGGAGGATGGCTACGGTGCTTGATTGTGCCGAGGGGACGGTGGCCTCGAGACTCAATCGGGCCAGAGCGAAATTGGGCGAGTTATTGGGCGAAGGATACGCCGTGACGGAAGAAACGCGCGTCGGCGGACATCCAATCTGATGCGGGTGATGAAATGAACTGCCCAGAGGTACAACATCAACTCGGCTTGTATCTGGATCAGGAGCTGCCGGCCGATCTGCGCCCTGCGTTCCAGGAGCATCTTGACCAATGCTCCGCCTGCCGGGCGAACCTGGAAGCCATGAAGGTGACCGCAGGGGCTGTCGCATCGCTTCCGGAGCCCAGGTTGCCCAGTGAATTGTGGAACCGCATCGAGCGGCAACTGGACACCAATCGGATCGCCGGCGGCATCCAGCCGGAGGACTGGTTCCGCATCCCTCCGCGTGTAGCGGCGAGCGTAATCCTGTTCATCGGGCTGGGGTTGATCGGGTACACCCTATCCAACGGTGGGGCTTCGCCCGCATCTGCGGCGACGGTGGACTTCAGCGTACTGCTGGACGCCCTGCCGCTTGACGCCGAGAAAGCCTTCCGCAAGTTCCTGATGCTCTACGATGCGAAGGAGAGTTCGCCCTTCGAGGCTCGTCGTTACGCGCCTGGCCTGACCTTCGAGCTTCCTGAAGAGTTGCCCGGAGGTTTTCGTTTGCGTTCGGTCTACCTGCTACGCTTCGGTGACGGTCGAGGAGTCGCAGCAGCCTACGTCCGTGACGGTGACTTCCTGGCAGCCATCTACCACCCGCCGGTCCAGCAGGAGAGCTTCGGCACGCACAAGGACTACCCCTGCGTGGTCGGCCAACACCACGGCCACAAGGTGCAGGTCAGCGAATGGAGTCTGATCCACCTGACCGATCCCACCACCTGCCACTGCATCCTGAGCCGACTGGACGAGGAGACGGAACTACCCGCCGTCCTGGCCGCCATAGTGCCCCATGCAACCACAGGCCACACCCACGATGCCCATCACTAGCAATCCCTTCCTGCCCCGCCCGGTCGGTGACGCAAGAGGCTGAGGCCTTGCCATGGCCATCCGGGCTGGCACTGCCCTAGCGAATTGGCCGCCACCACACTAGGGACGAAGATGGCTTGCCGGGTGCCTGGGGCGGCGAATCTCGTTGAAGTTGTCCGGCGGAGCGATCCATGGGCGTGTGGCGTGTGTCATTGGTCACTCAAGTATCGACAGGGGTTGTTGGTGAATGTGTTGCCGCCAATGCCGCTGTTAATCGTGAAGCAGTGACATGACTTCGCTGCGGGTGCGGGCGTCGCTGCGGCATCGTCCGCGAACCGCCGATGTGACCATCACGC
>JADFPW010000183.1 GCA_022562105.1 Planctomycetota bacterium | reverse complement strand
TTTCAATACAACAGTCCGAGTGGCTGGATTGACCGAGGGTCTATGCGGGGCGACGCGTCCCGGTCATTTTGACGGCGTAACCACCGTCGTGGCTCGACTGTTTAGCATCGTGGCGCCCGCAGTGGCCTGGTTCGGGGAGAAGGACTACCAGCAGTTGATGGTCATCCGCCGAATGGTCAACGACCTGGCCATGCCCATCGAGATCGTCGGCTATCCCACGGTTCGCGACGCCGACGGATTGGCGACATCCAGTCGCAACGCGTACCTGGACGCTGAATCGCGGATGCAGGCCTGCTCCATCTACCAAGCGCTATGCTCAGCCGTCGAGCACGCCCGGGCCGGCGAGACGAACGCAGCCACGCTGATTGCCCTGACTCGAACACGCATCGAGCAAGCTGGTCCGTGCACCATCGACTACGTCAGCCTGGTAGATGCCCGGACGCTTGAATCGCTCGAATCCTTGAATCGGCCCGCCCGACTGTGCGTGGCGGTGCGAATCGGACCCTGCCGTCTGATCGACAACGTCGCCGTGGACGTGCCTCCCACGGACCGGTAGGATGCCGCTCCACTCGTCGGCCGGTCGGACGCGCGGTGTCTGAGTGTGTCGACGGATTACGCGTAGGAGTCGCTCGGAAATCCCGGGCCCCGAGGCTGCATGAGCCACCATGCTCCCTGAGCTGTTTACCATTCCGTTCACCGACTGGGGGATCAAGAGCTACGGGTTCATGCTCATGGCCGGGTTCCTCTCGGGGGCCTGGTTCGCCATGCGCCGGGCGGTCCGGGTCAAGCAGGATCCGGATTTCGTGCTCAACATCGCCTTCGTTTCGCTGTTCTCCGGAGTCGCCGGGGCCCGCATTTTTTACGTCTTGCATTACTGGGACGAGCAGTTCGCCACGGCGGCCAATCGATTCTTCGCCGTGATCAACATCTCCTCCGGCGGGCTGGAGTATTTCGGCGGGCTGGTCGGCGGCATGGTGGGCGTCGGGTTTTATGTGATCGTCTGGTCGCGCTTTCAAGTTCGACGCAACCCCAAAATCGCTTCGCCTCGCTCGTTTCGACTCTATACCGACATCGTGATGCCCTCGATTCTGTGGGGTTTGGCCATCACCCGGATAGGTTGTTTCTTGAACGGCTGCTGCTGGGGAGGCTTGTGCGTCGATCCGCAGACCGGGGCCAAGTCCATGGCGTGGGCGGTGTCGTTCCCCTTCGGCAGTCCAGCCATGATCCGCCAGTGGGAGAACCGACAGCTACCCCTGCCCGCCGAGCTGCTGATGACCCCGGAGAATTACACGGCCTACCCGCTGGGCCGCGATGGCTTGACCAAGAGCGATGACAAACGCAAAGCGCTGGTCGATGAAGTCAGGCAAGCACGCAATCGCCTGAAAAAAGCGAAGGAGACCGAGCCCGAGAGTGAAGCCACTCAGTCGCTAGCCAAGAAAGTGAAGGTCGCCGAGAGCCGATACAACGCCCACATTCAGACCCTCGGCGGGCTGCCCTGGGCCATGCGAAATGCGAGCCGCCTCGATCAGACCGCCAGTATGTCCATAGATGAGGTCAAGCAGCTCAGCCGAGCCTACCGATCACTCCCCGTGCATCCCGCCCAACTTTACGCACTCATCAACGGGCTGTTGCTCGCTGGGGTATTGTCGGCCGTGTTCTACCGCCGCAAGCGCCACGGGATACTGCTCGGCCTGCTGTTAGTCCTGTATCCGATCTCACGTTTCATTTTGGAGTTGATACGGATAGATAATCCGAAGGACCAGCTCGGCGGGATGACCATATCGCAGGCGGTCGGTATCGGCATGGTGGTGGCTGGGAGCCTCTACTTAGTCGTGCTCTATGCCTGGTTTCCCCTCCGTTCGCCGCGAGCGGTCGAGTTTGTGCCGCCTTCCGAGGAACCCAGCTAGTCGATCGCGGGAACACCGGGGTGGCACGGTCTGGTATTCCAGGCCGTGGTGGACCCACGATGATCGTCGCCAACCCCACGGCCTGGACTACCAGACCGTGCCACCCGGGGCGCCGATCGGTAGTCGATTACGCCGGAGCCGTTACCGTCACGGGTGACTCGCAGAATTCGTCCACACCCGATTTCGTCCCGGCCTGGGCGAACGAGGAGACGAAACGATCCAGCGCCTCCTCGAAACGGCGTCGGAACCAGGACTCGTTCACCTCGCCCAGGTTCGCTTGTTCGCAGAAGGGTTCCAAGTTGCCCTGCCCCGGCACGAATACCTCCGCCCGCGCCTCGATCTGTCCGACTCCGACCTGCTGGAAACAGCACAGGACGTACGCGTTTTCTTCCAGGGCGAACTTGAACGCTCGGGCACCGCCGCCGGAGTGCGGGCATGTCACCAGGAACCCGTTTCGGGCAGCGAAGGCCTCGAACTCCTCGAAGACCGGCGTCAGCCAGTTCTCGGCTACTGTCTCGAAGCGGTGCTGCCACTGGCTCTTGAGCTGATCCAGGTCGCGAAGGAAGTTCTTTTGCCACTTGTTCATGGTTCGATCCTTGTCTGTCGGGTTCCGCAGCGTTCGGACGACGGTCGCCCGGCGTGTCCGTAGCGGATGTACGATACGTCGGGCAACCGATCAACCGAGCCTCTACAGCTCCCGGCTGACCAGCCTGATGACGACTCCCTGAATCGAGAAGTCGTGCGTGGAGTCGATTAGCAGCGGTGGCACCAGCGGGTTATCGCCCCGTAGAAGGATCACCTTCTCGCCGTTGCGCACCTCCACGGTAACCCGTTTCAGCGTGGGTCGCCCATCGACCAGGCAGGCACAAACCCGCCCCTGAATGTGGACCGGATCGACATCCGGACGGTAGTGAACCAACACGATGTCGCCGGGCTTGAGCGTCGGTTCCATACTGTCGAAGGTGAGCTTCAGGCAATATCGGTCTTCGCCCCACATGTGCCGCAATACGGGGAACATCTCCATCTGCTCCTGCGAGCGATCCGGAGGGCCGGCCGGGATCGTGCCATAAAGCGGCAGGTCGCGCATCTCAAGCGGCTGAGGGGCGTCGTGCTCGGAACCTTCGCCGATGAGCACAGCCTCGGGGAGGTCCAGGGCTACGGAAAGGGCAGCCAGTGTCTTGGGCGACGGTTGCCGCCGATCCCGCTCGATTTCCGACAGGAATCCCTGGTTGATGTTTGCCAGGGTGGCCAATCTGGTCTGGGTCAGCTTCAACTGTTTCCGTCGAGCGCGGACCCGTCGGCCCAGGGATTGCTCAGCCCGGCGCCGGATGGCCATATCCATATCGAATCCCCCGTGTGGGCCGTCGGCGTATCACCCGTCCGACGACCCCCCACCCGCTGTAATAATATAGCACATTCATGGCTATGGGAACTGGACCGAATGGGGCGAACGAGTGTCGCGACTATCAAGCGCCGGCTCTCGGGAGGGTGTATCCGGTCCAACTGGACCAGGGGGCGAGGCCCACGCTATTCGTCGTCTTTAGCGTCCAGGTAGAGGATGGAGCCGCAGCCGTTGCAGGATTGGATGTCGTCGCGACTTCTGAGCCCATTGAGCTGTTCCAGCGTCACGGTCATGTTGCAGGTTCCGCAGGAGAACTCCTTCCCCTTGGGATTGGCCTTGGTGACCGGGGCCAAGCCCTCGCCGTCGTGGTGTTCGGCCGCCCGGGTGAAACGCCGCAGCGCTTCTGGAGCGACGGCGTCGGCGGCGCGTTCGTAGTCTTTTTGCAGTTGAGCGCGCTTTTCGGCCGTGCTGGACAAATACTCGTCAAGGATCCGAGTCACTTTTTCAGCCCGTTGCACAGCCTTGTCGTGCTCGGCTTGGCAGGCGGTCTGTTCGCCGCTCAAGTCTTCGATCTGCCCCATGTACTCGAGAGTCAGCGTCTCCAGCCGTGCGACGTCAGCCTTGTCCGTATTGAGGGCCGTCAGAACAGTGGCGTACTCGCGGTTGGTTTTGGATTTGTTCAGATCCTCGCGCAGCTTTTCGATCTTCTGCTCCAGGGCCTTGATCTCGAGATCCACGCCGTCAATCTCTTGCTGATGGACCAGGCGGCGTTCCTCGAAGGCGCCCAGCTTTTCCTTCCATCCATCGACCTTGTGCCGTTTGGCCCGCACGTCGCGGCGCTTGGATTCCTCGCTGTGGCGGATGAGCGTCAGCTTGAATTGCAAGTCCTGCAGTGCCCGCAACGCTTCCAGAGTTGCTCCCATGGAGTCTCCTGTGGTCTAGTCGAATCCCGTTCCGTTGGTGTCCCCTGCCTTGATCACGATCACTCCGATTATCGACCGGTTCACCTTGATTTGCAACCGGAGCCCCGGGCTCGGTCGGGCTCGGGCTCGCGACCGAGCGGCGGTTCTGCGGCGACCACGCCGAATGCCCGGTTCGGCGAGAGCCCACACTCCAATCCGCCGGTCGGTCGCCGGGGCGATGACCCCGGGAGGCCAAGTGCAGGTGCCCCGGCCACGCGAAACCGTGCCATCGGTCTGCCCCGACGGCTGGCGACTATTGCGGTCGGCGCTCAGATCGCCGTACAATACACGTTGCGCGCCTTGCTGGAGACGAATTGAACCATGATGCCCCAGGATACCACACCGGAAACCATGTCCGACGCCGTCCCCAGCCGGGCCGACGCCATCCGTCAGTTCGTCAAGACCTTCTGCAGCGGGTCCGATGAAGGCATCTACTCCGAAATGTTGGTGAGTGTGTGTCGTTTGGCCAAGGACGGCTGCGGTCGCGGTGAGCTGAAAATCCTGAATCGAACGCTCAAGGAACTGCGTTACGCGTTCAAGGTCTTCGATCGATGGCGGGACATCTACAAGGTCAGCATCTTCGGCTCGTCGCGCACCGCCGAAGATCACCCGCAATACCGCCAAGCCGTCAAGTTCGCCCAGTTGATCGAGAAGCTCGGCTGGATGGTCATTACCGGTGCCGGTGACGGCATCATGCGGGCTGGAAACGATGGGGCCACCCGCGACGCCAGCTTCGGCGTGGCCATCAGTTTACCCTTCGAGCAGTCGACCAACACGATCATTGCCGACGACGAGAAGCTGATCAACTTCAAATACTTTTTCACGCGCAAGCTGATCTTCGTGAAGGAAGCCCACGCGATCGTCCTGTTCCCCGGCGGGTTTGGCACGCAGGACGAGGGGTTCGAGGCGCTCACCTTGATTCAGACCGGAAAGGCCAACCCCATGCCCGTGGTCATGGTCGACGAGCCGGGCGGCACCTATTGGCAGCACTGGTGCGACTACACGAAGTCCGAGCTGCTGGGTGCGGGAATGATCAGCCCGGAAGATATGAACCTGTTCTACGTTACCGATTCGATCGAGGCGGCCGTTCGGGAAGTCGTTCATTTCTACCATCGATACCATTCGTCGCGGTTCGTCCGCGATGAGCTGGTGCTGCGCCTCAAGCGGCCACTCAATGAGGCAGCGGTCGAGCACCTCAACGACGAGTTCGCCGATATTCTGGTCGATGGTCGGATCGTTCAGCGACCCGACGCCCTGCCCGCCGAACAGGGCGAGTATCCGGGCCTGCCCCGACTGGTGTTGCACTACGACCGACGTTCGCCGGGCCGCCTTCGATTGCTCATCAACGCCGTCAACGACGTCGAATAGGCCGCTAGCCGCCCGGCGAGTCGTAGTTCCAAAGCTGCACCGCCACCGGCTTGTTGGCCCAGCTTATGGGCGTGATGGGCAATCGGTCGATCGAATAGAGATCCCATAGTGCATGTCCCTGATACACGTCGACCACCCGGCGATAGGTGCCCATGAGGGCAGCTCCGGGATCACCAAGACGCCAACTGCGCCGAGGCTGATCCACCGTGTAGATCAACCGCCCGTAGTTCTCACGTTGGTGAGCGTCGGGATGCGGCAGAAGCCAAACCTCCGTCCGGGCAAAGTTCGCCGGAGGACAACAATACGGCGCCGGCTCTGCGACAACGGCAAAGCTGTGGATTCGCCCGTCGGCCAAGCCCGCCCGTTCGGCTGCCTGCTGACGAGAGTGGTGGGCACCGCTATCCGCTAGGAAACTGTCCACCATGAAGTTGTATTGATACTGCCAACCCAGGTAGCCGACTACCAGCACCACCAGCCATGCAGGAATCCAGTTCACCGGCTCGCGAAGTCGCGTCCAACGTCGCACC
Source organism: Planctomycetota bacterium (assembly GCA_022562105.1). Taxonomy (GTDB): domain Bacteria; phylum Planctomycetota; class Phycisphaerae; order UBA1845; family UBA1845; genus JADFPW01. The sequence continues at coordinate 2,664 of JADFPW010000183.1, read as the reverse complement.
AGGACGCACGCCGCCCCGATGGCCAGCGCGGCGGCGGGGAAGACGCCGAATCGTCCGTACTCCGCCGGCTTGCCCGCACCCAACAGAATGAACTGCACCGCGACTGCGCCGCCCGCAACCATCAGCGGCCACGACGCGGATAAACGTCGCAGGACTGCAACGACCGCCGCCGCCAGCCCCAGACCGACGATGGGCAACGTCGCCCCTTCGACCGTCAGTTCGAGCATCCGACGAAGTCCGGCGCCCGCTCGGCCGAGTTCGTACATCGCAACGGAGTTGCCGAAATTGCTGGCCAACACAGACGGGTTGAACAGCAGGTTGAACGGAACATACGGATTGGTCGCGGCGTACGCTCCGCAAGCCACCGCGAGACCTACGAGCGATTCGACAGCCAAAGGCGTGGGTTTCGGTTTGCGCGTTAGCCGTGACCCTCGACGAAGGACAGCTACCAGCGGAATCAGAATCAGTATCGGAGCCGATGACAGCACCATGCCCACCGCAGCTCCGCAGATGACGCACAGCAGCCACCATGCCCTACGCCCGGTGGTGACACGTGCGAGCATTCCGGTAGGCCCCTGAGTGTCACCCACGGATCGAGCGTCCTCGATGCAGCGCATGGCCAGCCACACGGCGAGCAGCATCAACACCGCCCCGGGAAGGTGGGGCTTGCCTTCGTGGGACATGCACACCACGACCGGCATCAGGGCGAACAGCAGGGCGGCGACGCATCCGGTGCCCTCCGTGCCCAGGCGTCGTCCGATGCCGTAAACGACCAACACGCCGAGCAGACCCCACGACGCTGCATACGCCCGGGCGACGATGTACAGGGCTCCGAACTCATCGGGATGATCCAGGTAATACACCACATCCGACGTTACCGTCACCAACCCGAGCTGCCCGCAAAGCGCCACAAGAGCCCCGACGGGATAAATGAACAACCCACCGTATTGATACAGCTTGGGATCCAATTGCAGTGATTTGGGACGCATGCCGCCTAGCGAGCGAAGGACGATCATTTCATCCGGCTGGTGCGAATACAAACGGTACCGCAGATAGATCGAGGCCACCCCCTCGGGCGTGGCCGTCAGGTTGATCGGAAGCTCGGTGGGTTGGATCGGGTCCAGATCGACATCCGCGGCGACTTGACGGTCGCCGAATCCCCAGCCACCCGCCAGGCGGTATATCTTCTCGCCCGACCAGGGTTCGTCCGAGCCGAAGAGATAGGCGTCGCTTCGGGCGCTGGGCAAACCCCAATCGATGGCCGTAACGCACGTGGCTGCGTACAGCAGGAGAATCCCCAACAAGATCAGGCGTAGGCGCATGTCACCACACCGCGGGCATGGCCAGCAAGATGTCGGCCACCGCCAGTACCCCAAGCCCGAGGCTCACCAGGCCGTTGACCGTGAAGAACGCGACGTTGACGCGGGAATAGTCGTCGGGATGCACCAGGCTGTTCTCCACGACCAACAACACGGCCACCAGGGCTACTCCCGAGAGATAGATCCAACCCAAGCCGGCGACTGCTCCCAAGACGAGCAACAGGGCTACGGTGGCCGCGTGGCATGCTCGGGCCACGGCAAGCGCCCTACGAGGCCCGGAGCGCGAGGGCAAACTGAACAGACCGTCCCGCCGATCGACGTCGATGTCCTGGCAGGAGTAAATGATGTCGAAGCCCGCGATCCAACACGCCACCGCGGCCATCAGCACCAGCGCCGGCCACCCGAGACTGTCCGGATGGATCGCCACCCACGCGGCCGGAGGTGACAGGGCGATGGCACTGCCCAAGTAGAAATGCGACCACCGGGTAAAGCGTTTCGCGTAGGAATAGCCGCACAACAGTAGTAGCACCGGCCCGCCAAGCCAGAGGGGCCACTCGTTGCCGTAGTACGCCCGAAACCCGAGACACCCGGCACCGAACACGCCCATGGCCAACACCAGAAACATCGTCGCCGCATGCCGACTGATCAGCCCCGCCGGGATGGCCCGGCCGGCCGTGCGCGGATTGCGGGCGTCAATCCCGGCGTCCACGATGCGATTGAAGGTCATGGCCACGCTCCGGGCGGCGACCATGCAGATAACCACCAGCACCAGTTGGCCGATCGATGGATGACCCCGACCGGGAATGTCGCGACCCGCCAGGAAGACAGCCATCACCGCGAACGGGAGGGCAAAAATCGAGTGAGAGAACTTGATCGCCTCGCCCCAGACACGGACGGTGCCCAGCAGGCTGCGATGCGATCGCGGTGGGATATCCGGAAGCGGTTGGAGGTCCAGCGGTTGCACGGGGCCATTGTAGGCATGCGAGCGTCGGTCGCCTACCTGTGGTTGCCCGGAGAACCGTGCTCGACACTACTGCAAGACGGGATCCGCCTCTAGGGCTCCGCGAAGCTTGTCCAAGGCGCTCTTCTGAATCTGGCGCACGCGTTCCTTGCTCACGCCAATCGTGGCGGCGAGTTGAGCAAAGGTCGGTCGAGGCCCGCGGTCGGCAGGGAAGCGTTCAGCCAGCACTCGCGACTCCCGGCTGGTCAAGTCACCGCCGTTACGCTTGAGAAGCTTGCCCAAACGCTCGAGAGCCAACTCGCGGGCCGCCTCGCTCCGCGGGGGACGCTCGAAAGCCTCCTCGTGATGCATGGGGAACCGACGTCGGTGGTCACGCTCGGCGGC
>JADFPW010000182.1 GCA_022562105.1 Planctomycetota bacterium | reverse complement strand
CATCGCGGCGTAACCGGCCCCCGCCTGGGCGGACCGGGCAGACGATTTGTCATTATCGACTGGCCAGGCGCCGCGCTTCGAGGTTTCGCTATCGTCGACTTGGTCCGGCTCGCGCGGGCGCTTCCGCTTAACCGCAGGCAGTTCCGTCGCGAGGTCATCCGGCATTGCCGAATTCTCGGGTGCGAAATCTGTGATGCGACGTCGCATCTTCTGGCCGGCATGGGAAACATTCTCAAGCATCGCGAACACTTTCCCTTGCCCCTATTCATGGCGACGGCCGAGGATTGTCTTGCCATTTTGGAATCGATCGGCACGTGAGGAGCGGCCTGGCAAACGGTGGTCAGCCCATAACGGAATTCAGCGATTTGAAACCGGCCGAATTGAGCAGGCCGGGGCAGAACCGGGTCTTACCAAGGATCTTGCGGAGCAGCGTCATACGCCGTATCGTCGGTCGGGAGATGCCGGACGTCTTGCCCTTCAGGAACGGCTGGCGGGCAACGCCAGTTGGGTCATCCTGGATGCGTCAGATGCAAACGCAGCGTGGAGACGCTTTCTTTGCCCTGGATCGCCAGGTGGGATCGTCATCCCCACGCTCGCGGTCGAGCGATGCCGACCGATGCACTAGCGAGTGCCCTCGCCGGAACCGGGTCTGTCGGAGTTTTCTACGGTCGGTCCGAACGGGTTTCGGCCAACCGATGCAAAATCCGGGCGAAAACAGGATGGAGTCGGGTTCATTAAATGCGTTTGGCCGATGAGGAGTGCGGTGCATTCCCGTTGGGAATGCGAAACGGAGAATCGTTTATGCACGATCGAGACAGCCTAATTTCTGAACTGAAATCCTACATGCTCAAGGAGTTCCTGCCGGGGGAGGATGCCTCCAACCTCACAGACGATACCGCGTTGACCAGCTCGGGGATCCTCGATTCCATCTCAACGCTAAGCTTGGTCAAGTACGTGGAAGACACGTTCGGATTGATGGTCGAGGCTCACGAGGCGTCAGCCGACTTCGACAGAATCGAGGACATCGCCGCACTGGTCGAGCGTAAGAAATGAGCGAGCGGCTGCTGAGCGACAGTTTGGTGGAGCCGTTGGAGACCTGGGCACGCCGGACGCCCGACGCCGTCGCGGTGGAGGATCCCGAAGGACGCACGCTGACCTACGCGGAGTTGAACGCCTGCGCCAACCGCCTGGCCAGCCGACTGCATGACATGGGTGTCCGCCGTGGCGATCGAGTGGGCATCTGCATGCCCAAGAGCATCAACTCGGTGACCTGTATCATGGGCATCCTCAAGGCCCGGGCCGTCTATGTGCCCGTGGACTACTCCGCCCCACCGACGCGCAACCGGTTCATATTCCAGAACTGCCAGTCCAAGGTCATCTGCGCCGATGAACCGCGAGCCGAGGCCATTCGCACGGCCGACGGCGAGGGGCAAGGCACTGGCGAGTCGCCCCCTATGCTGGTCTTCCCGGGTCAAGCGAACGACGGAGTCGGCGCCGCCTGGCTCGACGAGCAGCCGCCGGACTGGGGCAGCGACCAGCCCATTTCGGCCAGCGATCTGTCGTACATTCTGTACACGTCCGGCTCGACCGGCGTGCCCAAGGGTGTGATTCACACCCACGCCAGCGCCACCAGCTTCGTCAACTGGGCGTCTGAAACTTTCGAGGCGACCTCCGTCGATCGATTCAGCAGCCACGCACCGTTCCACTTCGACCTGTCGATTCTGGACTTGTATACGCCGCTGACCGCCGGGGCGGCGATCGTGTTGATATCCGACGAGCTGGGCAAACAGCCGCAATCGCTCGGCCCGGTCATCGCCGAGAAGCGCATCACCGTTTGGTATTCCGTCCCGTCGATCCTGGCGTTGCTGGCTCAGTTCGGGAAACTGGAAGCCCACGATTTCTCCAACTTGCGAGTGGTGCTTTTTGCGGGTGAGGTCTTTCCGGTCAAGCACCTGCGAGAGCTGGTCGCCCAATGGTCGGGACCGGCGTACTACAACCTTTACGGTCCGACCGAGACCAACGTCTGCACCTTCTATCGCATTCCAGATCGACTGGACCCGGAGCGGAGCACGCCCTACCCGATCGGCCCGGCGTGTAGCAACGTGGAGGCGATCGTGCTCGATGAGCAGCATCGGCCGGTCAGCGGATCGCAGGAGGGTATTCTCTACATCCGCGCTTCCGGGCCGGTGATGAGCGGATACTGGCAGTTGCCGGACCTGTCGGCCGAGGCTTTTCACATCGACGATCAGGGGCGCAAATGGTATCACACCGGGGACGTGGTCACGGTGGACGATGAGGGCAACTACCTCTTCGTCGGGCGGCGCGACCGGATGGTCAAGCGTCATGGGTACCGAATCGAGTTGGGTGAGATCGAGGCGGGCCTCTATCGCAACCCGCTGATTCGGGAAGTGGCCGTCGTGTCCCAGGCCCAACCCGACGGGGTGAGTATCATCGCGTTTCTAACCCCCGAAGACGGGCAGAAGCTGTCCATCATCGCCTTGAAGCAATACTGCGCCCAGAACCTGCCGTCGTACATGAACCCGGACCGCTTCGTGTCGCTGGAGCATCTACCGCGTACCTCGACGGACAAGATTGACTACCAGGCCCTGCTTAAGCAATCGTGATCCAGGAGAGGTGGGCGTCGCATGGACGTGGCGGGAAGCACGACTCATTCAGGCCGGCACGCACACCGGGTCGGTGTGCGGCCGGCGAGTGGATTGGCGAATGGGCGGGGACTGCACTGGGGACAGGTCTGCTCGCCGATGGTCGCAGACATGGTAGCAAGCTGAGCGCTTGATCGACATTCGACTCTAGGGTCAACGCGGAGGTTATTGGCATGACTTATGAAGTGGCGTTGGGGAACGGGACGACCTTGGGCTGCGATAGGCAGGCGATCCGGCAGGCCCATCGGACCAAGCGTATGGCATCCGTCAGCGCCGTGGTTGAGCAGTTAGCGTGTCGGGATCAACTAGACGGCGAGCGGCAATCCGCAGGTCGGGGTGGAGGTTTCTCGGTTGGCGCCTGATCGGAGCGACGACGCCCACGCACCGGCCCGTCCGCCAGGCCAACGGGTCAAGCTCGTCATGCTGATGTGGTGGATCCCACACTACCGAGCGCCGATCTTTCGTCGGCTGTCGCAATCCCCACAGCTCGACTTTGTGGTTTGGGCGGGAAACAATCGGACCATGTTTCATGGCCAGGAGGTTGCTACAGCACAAGACGCGGGGGTTGCTGACGGCATCAACTGGCGTCCAGTACGTTCCCATCGCTTTCGCCGCTGGCCGCTACGAGATTTCGAGTGGCAGCCCGAAGCGCTCAAGCTCGCCTGGCGCCAGGATGTCGATGTCCTCATGATCCACGGTATCAAATCGCTGAGCAACTGGCTCGTCCGGGTGATTTGCAAGCTGCGCAGGATTCCGCTGGTGGAGTGGACGCACGGCGCGATTCGACCCCCGCCCCCTTGGAAATGGCGTGTTCGCAAGTTCTACATGAAATGGGCGGACGCGTTCTTACTCTATGGCCAATATGCCTGTGACTTTTTTGTGGCTCAGGGCTTTGACGCCCGGCGCGTGTTTCGCATCAACAATTCCCTGGACTACGATAAGCAGGTCACTATTCGCGACGCGTTGACCGAGGATACCCTCCGGGAGACAAGGGCAAGCTTCGGCGTCCGCGACGCCGATCAACGCCTGATCGTTCATTGTGGGCGTATCCGAAAGAAGAAGACCCTCCGACTGCTGATCGACGCTATCCGAATCCTCAAAGAGCGAGAGCGGAAGGTCGTGGCCGTCATAATCGGAGATGGTGCCGACGAAGCCGGTCTGCGTCGCTACGCGGGGCAATGTGACCTCGCCGATCGAGTTGTCTTCTGCGGGCCGGTCTATGACGAAGAAAGACTGGGGCGAATCATCGCGGCCAGCGACCTGTGCGTGGTGCCCGCCTCGCTCGGTCTGACCGCCATGCACAGTATGGTATACGGGACTCCTGTCTTGACGTGCGACAACAGCGGCTGGGTACAGGGCCCCGAATTCGACGCCGTGATCGACGGCGAGACCGGCATTTTGTTTCGCTGGAAAGACTTGGATGACTTGGTGCAGAAAATGGACGCGGCCCTATACCCGGTTCCATGCAAACCCGACATGGCCCAGGCCTGCCGCGACACCATCGCCCGTGAGTTCACCCCCGCCTATCAGGAAAGGGTCGTCCTAAGGATGATCAACACCCTGGTCCCGGCTCACAAACGGGTTTGCGTACCGCCCTAATCGGAACTCGGTTCGCTATCGAGTCAGTCGGGAACCTGACTTCTCGACGTCGGTTGTGTATCCGAGCGCGTGGCCGCACCAGCGGTAATATACTCGGCGGTCTGACGGGCTCCCGGTAGGTCGGGCGAGATGATGGTGCTGACGACCGCTCGGAACTTCCCGGATTTCGTACGCGGTATCCGTTCGACATAGTGTATTTGCAGGTCAAGGGACTCTCCGAGCCGACTTCGCAGGGCGGTGATCAGGTGCCGCTCGTCAGCATCGGTGTAGCCGCTCTCTTTGACCACCTTGACCAAGAGCTCTCTGGGATTGTGCTGCACGAGTTGGCATTCCCGGATGTTGATCAAATCCTTGAAACAATTGCCCATTCGCCCCACGCGCCTACCCTCCGGTGTGATCAGGTAACTCTCAACGCGGCCGTCGATGTATTTGACCACGTCGCCCTTACGCCCGCAGGGACATGACTCATCGGAGAATGTGGCTATGTCGCCGGTATCGTAACGTATAAACGGTGTCGCATAGTTGTGCAGGGAGGTGCCGATCACTTTGCACAATCGGCCTTCCTCAGCGACACCGACCGGCTTCGGCTCCACGATGGCGAATTCCATATCGACGTGGAAGTTTCCCTGCTCGCACTGGCTGATATTGGCACACCCCTCGGCGAGACCGTACTGCTCTGTGACCGGGGCGCCGATCCACTCGTTGAACGCTTCGATTTGAAAGGGGAGCAGCGATTCGGCTCCGGTAATGATCAGATCCGGGGGACGGGCCAGTTTGTGATCGATGGTTCGTAAGTAGTCGGCGAGAAGAAAAAGGCCCGATGGAAACCCTGAGTAGTATTTGAAGGTTCGTCTTTCCAACATATCGACGTAGGCGGGCATATTGGCTTGGGTCATGTGGTAAAGTGAGACATAGGTCTGCTTCATGGCCCGATTCTCACGCCAAAAGGGCGGCGAGTGTTGGCCGAGGGGAACCACCGAATGACCGCTGAAGTTCGCGTGCGGCTGGTAGAGTTCAATACCGAAACGACTGCGATGACGCCACCAGACGGCCCACTGAAAGTGAAGAGCCGACAATGACCTCCGAAAGGTCAACCCGGTCCCGGTAGTGCCTCCGGTATGGGCGGAAACCGTATCTCGGGAGCGCACGGCGCGGCTGACCATGTCGTCCCCGTTGCGACGCACGATGTCCTTTGTGAGAATCGGCAGCTTGCCGAGATCGTCAATGGTCTGAATATCGTTAGGGCCGAGGCCGCGGTCGTCCATGAGGCGGCGGTAATAGGGCACCGATTCAAAGGCGTGGCGAATCAGATGGCGCAGTCTGGCTTCCTGATACTCGCGCAGCTGGTCACGACTCCACCACTGAGACTGCTCGAGCCAGGCGAGCAGCTCGTAGAACTCTGCATTGTAGCGGAGGCGTTGCAGTTTCCTCCCATGACGAGTGCATGCCCAATTCTGCGCCCAAATGGGACTTCGTGTGTAGATCCAATCGGCGATGGCTTTGGTACTCATGGTGCCAGATTCCGGTGTCGATTGCGTAGCCGGCTGATGGCGGGGCATCGCGATCCCGCGTTCCCCGCGGCCCGTGTCGGGGCGCTCCCCGGTAGCCGAAGCGTGCATCTCTTCGGGAACCCGCTTCGAGCGACGCCAAGCATCAATAGTATCGATCGCAGGACTCCGAGGCAACGGCTGACGGAAGCCGAGTCACCCTTGGTTCGAACGACCGTGTGGCGGGCGCCGTCCCGCCTTTCGCCACGGTTAGCAGATGCGACTGCGATCCTTTGGTCGGAACTGCGGGACAGGCGTTACCGGACGGGCGTCCAAACGCTATGTGGCATGGCTCGGAGCGTCCCGTCCGATAGCTCACTCGTGCCGCAAAGCGTCGATGGGATGGAGGATGGCCGCTTTGAACGCGGGGATCAGGCCGAAGATGACCCCGACGCCGGCTGAAAACCCCAGGGCTAAGGCAACGGCCCACAGAGGCACCGACACCTCGACCATGTTGGGGTGCAGGGACGCGATGTGGCCGAGGATATAACCCAGGACAATGCCGATGGTCCCACCCACGGTGGACAAGACCACGGCCTCGGTCAGGAACTGGAACATGATGTCGCGCCGCCGGGCTCCGACGCTCTTACGCAGACCCACCTCCCGGGTGCGCTCAGTCACCGAGACCAGCATCACGTTCATGATGCCGATCCCCCCGACCAGCAGTGAGATGCCCACGATCCCGCCCAAGGCGCTGGTGGCATACATCTTGACATTGCTCATAAAGCTGAGGAACTCATCTTGCGTTTCGATCTTGAAGTCGTTGGGCTGGCCGGGTCTCAGATTGTGACGCCGCCGAAGGACGCGCGTCATCTGGGCGACGGCTTCGGGGACCGAAGCCTCGTCCACCGCCTCGGTCAGGATAATGACGAAGTCCTTTTGCTGCGGATACATCTTCAGGGCCGTGGTGTGGGGTATGAGAACCATGTCGTCCATGCTCTCGCCCGCAAAGCTGCCTTTCTCCTCGATGAGGCCGATAACCAGGAAACGCTGACCCCCTAGAAGGACGTATTCACCGACGACCGATTCGTCGCACTGCAACTGCTCCAGCACATCGCGCCCCAGGCAACAGACCTGAGCCGATCGCTCGATTCCCACCGGGCTAAAAGACCGACCCACATCCACATAGAAGTTACGAATGGCTTGAAAATGGGCTCCCACGCCGAAAACCGGGGTATCAACGGCCACTTCTCGCCCGTACTCGATGGGCGAATTGGCAATAATGACCGGGGAGACTCGATCCAATTTGTTGCACTGTTCGGTGACGGCGTTTAGATCAGCCATGGTCATGGAGACTCGGCCCATGCCCATCATGTCCGCACCAGCCGGGCGCCGGGGGACCACCCACATGGTGTTCGTACCCATCCCTTGTAGGAAGTCGGTCACATAATTGCCGAATCCCTGCACCACGGAAACCACCGTGATGGTGGACGTGACCGCAATGATGATTCCCAGAACCGTCAGCACCGAACGAGCCTTGTTACCCCATATCTGCACCAGGGCGGTCAGCGAATTCTCCAGCATCGCCCGCACCGTGTGGTAGAACATGCCCATCAGCGTCCAGGGAAATCGTATGATCCATTTGAGAACCGCGATCGGTCGGCTGCTACGCCCCTCGCTCATGATCGTACCCCCGCCTCACGGGTCTCGTCGGACTCGATGAGCCCGTCGCGCAATCGGATGATTCGATGGCATCGGTCGGCGATGTGCTGCTCGTGGGTGACGATGATAATGGTCTGCCCATCTGCATGCAGGGAGTCAAAGATGTCCATGATCTCGTCGCCGGTGACGCTATCCACGTTGCCGGTGGGCTCGTCGGCGAGGATGATGTCCGGCTGCTGGGCGAGCGCCCGAGCGATGGCCACCCGCTGCTTCTGACCGCCGGAAAGCTGGTTCGGGTGGTGGTGGGCACGGTCGCTCAGCCCCACCCAGGCCAGGGCGGCCGTCGCCCGGGCACGGCGGCCGCGGACGTGGGTGTACGCCAGGGGCAGCTCGACGTTCTTCAACGCCGTCGTCCGTGGCAACAGCTCGAACGACTGGAACACGAATCCTATTTGCCGCCCACGAATGCCGGCCAACTTCGACTGCGATAGCTTCGATACGTCGGAGCCACGGAGGTGGTACGAGCCGGACGTGGCAATGTCCAGACACCCCAGAATGTTCATCATGGTGCTCTTTCCCGATCCGCTCGCTCCCATGATGGCGACGTACTCGTTGGTATGAATCTCCAGCGACACGCCGGCCAACGCGTGGACCCGCTCGGAACCCACGCGATAGATCTTCGTCACGCGGTCCAGCACGATCAGCGGTGATCCGTTGACCGGAGTCCGGGCGGACGCAAGTCCGCGGCTCGCTCGGGGCGGAACATGGTCCGCCGGCGGCAGCGTTGTCTTTCTCTTGTGGTCCTCGGTCATCGGATCACGCATCCACACGAATCAGTGCCCAGGCGGCGCTCGGTCATGCTCATGCGCCCTCGCCGGTTTTGACTTGCACGACGAAGGATCCCGATTCATCCGACGCCGCGCCCGAGTTATCGTCGGACCCCTCCTCGATCTCGATGACCGTCCCATCCTTCAGTTGGTCGAGCGTGCGATAGGGCCCGATGATGACCACGTCGTCGGCGGTCAATCCATCGGTCACTTCCACCAGGGTTTCGTCTGCGATTCCGGTGGACACCAGGTGCGGATGGGCCTGATCGTCTACCATGCAAAACACGACCTTCAGGAATTGGGCCTTACTCTGGTGCGAGCCGACCCCGTCCTCCGCGTGTTGCGAGTCAAAGGCTTCCACGATGTCGGTCGGTAGATCTCTCCGCTTGCGATGGACCACCGCCTGGACGGGCAGCGTCAGGGCATCGGCTTTGCGAGCTACCCGTATCTGCACGTTGGCGGTCATGCCCGGCTTGATCGCAGGATCGTCAGACTCGACCAGCACCAGCGTCTCGAAGGTGACCACGTCGCGCCCGGTAGGTGTGGTACCTGCGGTGGCCACTCGCAGGAC
>JADFPW010000181.1 GCA_022562105.1 Planctomycetota bacterium | reverse complement strand
TCCGAGCCGCTACCCCCGGCCTGGAGTACCAGACCTTGCCACCCAACCCGTCATTCCGTGTGTGACAGAGCACTAGTCCGAACTGCGTCGAGCGACGCGGCTCTTGGGCGCGGGGTCGGTGGTCGAGCGGTCATCGGGCGGTGCGGGTTCATTCGGTGGATTGGGGCGGTTCCTGAAACCGGTGATCAGCGGCATGTCCTCGGGTTTCTCGCTGGGGTGAACGGCGAAGACCTCGACCCGAACGATCTCGTCAAACGGCACGGAGACCACGAACGCCCCGACCTTGTAGTGATCGTCGACCGGCTCGCACTCGAAGGTCAGATGCGTCTTGCTGTCCAGGTCGGCCATCGACTTGAGCTCGTAGCTGAACCCGTCGCGCAGGTAAATCAGCCGGCGAACCTCGAGCTCCTCCAGGCAATTCGTGAACTCCGGGTCGTCGCGCAGGGAATCCGGATCCCGATCGGGAAACTTCCGCAGGGCGCATCGCCATTGAGCTTCATCTTGCTGCTGTTGAAAGGCAGGACCGCAGAACCAGTCGTAGTCGAACATGTTTTCAATCCCAAAGGCGGTATCGGCCGATCGCCAGAGCCCATCCGCCAGATGAAGAGGAGCGGACCCTGCCGCCGCCCCGAAGCCCGTCGGTGCCCGATCATCCTTCCCCCTCCCGACGAATCCCGACCCGACGAACCACATGGGGGCGAGCAACCGGTTTAGGCTCAGCGGCGGGCGCTGTCAATCCTCGACGACTCCTCTTTTTCTGCCACCCATTCGAAGATACGCTGTCCGGCGTGTCCCCACGCGAAAAATCCGACATCCTACGCCGGCGAGCCACCGAAGTCGGCTTCTGCCGCGTAGGGGTCACCGCCGCCAAACCCATCGAGCGGGGCGACTACCTGCTCAGTTGGCTCCAGGCAGGTCGAGCCGGTGAAATGGACTACCTCCGACGCAACCTCCACATTCGCACCGATCCCAGCCAAATCCTCGATGGAGCCCAAACCGTGATCGTGGCCGCCATGAACTACCATCAAGAGGCTCCCGGTCAACCGGAGGGCGACCCCACCGGGCGAGTGGCCATGTACGCTTGGGGGAATGACTACCACCGTGTCGTCCGCGACCGGCTCAAGCGCCTAGCCGAACTCCTGCGTTGCGACATCGATGAGCCGTTCCGCACGCGTATCTGCGTTGACACCGCCCCGCTCCTCGAACGCGAACTCGCTGCCGCGGCCGGCGTCGGGTGGATCGGCAAGAACACCATGGTGATGCATCAAGAGGTAGGCAGCTATTTCTTCCTGGGCACGATCGTTACGACCTTGAACTTCGAGCTAGATGAGCCGGCCGTGGACCACTGCGGCACGTGCCGACAATGCCTCGACGCCTGTCCGACCCACGCCTTTCCCGCGCCCTATGAAATGGACGCCTCCCGATGCATCTCCTATCTGACCATCGAACACCGCGGGGAGATTTCCTCGGAGCTTCAGCCGTCGATGGGCGCCTGGATCTACGGTTGCGATGTTTGCCAGGAGGTTTGTCCACACAATCGGGCGGCTCCGGTTACTCGTGAGTCTGAGTTCCAGATACGCCCGCCCGGCCCGAATCCGCGTTTGGACGAAGTCCTGAACTGGACCCTCGAAGACCACCGGGGCCACGTTCGAGACAGCGCCATGGACCGCGCCACGCTGCCCATGCTGCAACGAAACGCCCGCATCGTCGCTCGAAACACCACCGGTTCGCCGCCCACCTAGTCCCAGAATAGGTCCCGCGCGCCATCCCCGTTTATCGCCCAACGGCCCCGGAAAGTCGCTGAGGGCTCCCACAAGCCCACGGATGGAAATCCCTGGGTAGACAATTGACCGCTCCAGCAGCTAGAATCACTCGATCGGTTGGTGAAACACCGATGTCAGCATTAACATGGGCGGTTTCGATACCTGCCCCCGTTCTCGGACTGGGATCGCAGGGCGCTGCTGCCGATATCTTTTCGGTTGATCGGCGATCCGTTCCGACTGATTCGGCGGTGGCGGTCCGACGCCGATGACCGACGACCTAGGATGTATCGAAGGATCGCGAACGCTCTGGACGCGAATCCGAACAGGAGTTGAATGTGGCACGTGGAACGCTTCGACGATTTGACACCCAAGCCAAGGCCTCGTGGATTGTCTCGCTGGCTGCGGCCGCCGGCGTGGTGGTGCTCGTCTTTTTAGCCGGGCGCAACCTCGACACCGAACTGCGGGTGATTCGGTTCAGCCCTGACAGCATGTATAAGCCGCTCTACCTAGGAATCTGCGCCGTGACCATGCTGCTCGCCGTGGTCGGGTTGGTACTCGGTTTCAACAGCGCCGGACAGCGGCGAAATGAGATGCAAACCCGATCGTGGCTGGGGTTCTTCATCGGGACCGGGTCGTTCTCTCTGGCCATCGTCTTGTTTTGGGTGTTTTGGAAGCTTCAGTTGGCCCTCTGAACGTCGCCTCTCGACTCGCGCATTCTGCGACCGCAACACGCGAACCACGCCGGACCGATCGGGCCCTCAGCCGAATCGACGAACCCCGCGATGAAACGAACCCGCCGACGAACCGTCGAGAATCGGTAGCGCCCGGCCGACTCGTTCTTCCACCGCCGATACCGTCTCACCGAGCGCAGCCCGCGCCGACTCGGTATCGCTGAGCAGCACGGCCACCATCCCACCGGCGCCGCGCCCGGAAATGCGGGCTCCGTAGATTCCGCGGTCGGGGTCGCATCGACGCAGGCGACTGACCACGGCCTCGATAGGGATGCAACCCAGACCACAACGCTGCCCGTAGCTCCAGTGGGATGCTTGCATCAGATCCCCGGCCGCAAGAAGGGCGTCCCGCCCGTTGGTCCGCGACGCCAGGGCCAGACGTTGGGCGAATTGATGCACACGAGCGTTCTCGTAGATATGGTGCTCGGTCCGCGAGCGAATTCTGTAATCCACTTCGGGGTCGATCGCAGAAAATGGATCGCCGAGTTCCCCGAATCTATCCAGATAGACCTGCCCTCTCAGTCGGGTTGGCAACTGATCACGCAAGGACTCCACGTAGTCGTTGACGCTGATCTGGGCCAAGTATCCACCCCAAGGCAAACCACGACTGTCGGACCCAGTCAGGATTCGCTCGATGATTGTCTTGCCCATCAGGGCCGCCACGCGGGCGCGGTGGTACTTGGCGTTCGACGCGAGAGATACGCCTCCACAGTCCACTCCGCACAGTACGGTCCCTGCGGGAAGCGGTAGCGAGCCCAAAGCTTCGAACGGTTGGCAGTTCATCTTCAGTAGAACGTCGCGCTCGCCGAAAGCGGCGCACGCCGACGCCGCTAGGCCGTAAACGTTCTCATGAACTCGACGCAGCACGCATTGAGTCAGGCTGGCAAGCTGCTCGGCATCGAGGGGTCGGCCACAAGCAACGGCGGTCGCAAGAATGGTGGGCGTCACCAAGGCGCAGGTAGCGCTTTGCTCCTCCTGCCACGCGGAATCGTTGTCCACCGCCACGGTAAGACCACCGTCGAGGGACCTATCGCTGTCCCGCAGCAGTACCGCAAGAAGCGCTGCCAACACCGGAAACGCCCAACGCTGCTCACCGGGACACAACGACTCCGCGAGCCGGTCACCGTGGGCGGGGTGCCCGTTCGACGCCCGCATCCGATCCGTTGGCACACACACACGATGCGTGGAATGAGTCGTGTTCGTCGAGCGAGAAGGTTCACGCTGGAGGCGGACGATGCAAACCTGTCCATCTTCGCGTAGCTGAACACCGACCGTCACCCCGGCTGCCAACGGATAGCTGAGGGTCAACGATCCGCAGCACTCGGCGATGCCCCCCATCACGTCGAGCACTCGGGGGGCGCCCGCAGTCCACAGCGGCCGGCCGGGCGCGAAATCACCCGGGAAGTCTGCCTCCCACCGAGCGACCAGCGTATCAGCCGTCTTGTCCCAGTGGTTGACTACCGCATGAGAGCTCATCAGGTGCTCAATTCCTGCAGGATTGAATTCGCCCGAGACCGAAGTCGTCAGCCGCTAGAAGCAGACCTCGCCAAGCACGTCGTCGTCAACGTAGATCGGTGTCTGCATCGCCGACCCCAAGGCAATGGCATCCGAAGGCCGAGAATCGATCTCGATCACGTCCCCATTTCGTCGAATCAACAACTTGGCGTAGAAGGTCCGCTCGCGCAGCTCGGAGATGATAATCTTCTCGAGCGTGGCTTCCAGCCCGGTAAGCATCGAAACGAAGAGATCATGGGTCATAGGCCGCTCCGGCACCTGCCCCTTGACTCGGCGATCAATCGCCAGGGCCTCGTACGTGCCGATCATGATCGGAAACGCACGGTCCCCGTCGCGCTCGCGAAGCACGATGACCTGCTGATCCTCGGTCTCCATGATCACGATGCGAACCAAGTCCATCCGAACGAGCATGCCCATTTGCCGGCTCCATGAATCTCACTGACGACCCTATAAGCCCGCTGGTCGAGTGTCAAGCAAGCGGAGCAAGCCGCCGCAGCCGCACACCGGCAGCGGCGCGTGAGGCCCTCGTCAAGCGCGTTACCGGAGTCACAGCACGGCGCTGCCCGCCGAAGCGATCCCGGTGCCCCCCCGGGGGCGTATTCCCCGACCCTTCGGACGGACCGGTCTGGAGCCGCGACTGGACGCCCGGATCACTCGCCGCTAGGCTGCCCCCGACAGGTCTCATGGCGTCGCGGAGACGAGACGCGCAGACACCCTGGCCCATTGCAGAACGCCGCGACCTGCATTCTGGAGTGCATCGAGATGACCAAGCAAGTATTCCCTGGGCTGGAAGGCGTCGCCATCGCCGAGTCGAGCATCAGCTTCGTGGATGGCCAAAAGAGCCGCCTCGAGTATCGCGGCATCGGCATCGACGAGCTGGGCGAGCACAGTCATTTCGAGGAGGTTTGCCTGCTCCTGTTGAACGGTTCCCTGCCTGGTCAGAAGGAGTTGGACGAGTTCCGCGCTAAGCTGGTCGATGCTCGCGCGCTCAAGGGCGGCGTCATCGACTTGATCAAGTGTCTGCCCAAAGAGGGTCATCCCATGGACGCCCTGCAGGCCGCCGTCGCCGCGGTGGGAATGTTCTACCCCGGCCGACATGGCATGACGCCCGCAGAGCAACGCGACTCCTGCGTACGGCTCATCGCCAAGATCCCGACGATACTGGCTGCCTTCCAACGCATGCGACAGGGCGACGATCCCATCCCCCCGGGCGACGACCTCTCCCATGCGGCCAACTTCATGTACATGCTCACCGGCGAGGTGCCTGACGAGTTCACCGAGCGGACCCTCGATGTGGCCCTCGTTCTGCATGCCGATCACACCATGAACGCCTCGACCTTCGCCGGTCGCGTGGTCGGCTCGACGCTGGCCGATCCCTACTGCGTGGTCAGCTCCGCCCTGGGAGCCCTGTCAGGCCCCCTTCACGGCGGGGCCAACGAAGAGGTGCTCAAACTACTCCAGGCGATCGGCACGATCGAAAACGTCCGACCGACCATCGAGCGCATGATCGCCAACAAGGAGAAGATCATGGGGTTCGGGCACCGGGTCTACAAAACCATGGATCCCCGGGCGGTGATTCTCAAACAGCGGGCCGCGCAGCTCGCCCAGCGCAGCGGCAATCCCCTGTTCCCCCTGGCCGTCGAAGTCGAGAAGGTGGTCATCGAGCACTACGGGGCCAAGGGCATTTGGCCCAACGTCGATTTCTACAGCGGGTTGGTTTACAGCGAGATGGGCATTCCCCCGGATTGTTTCACCCCGGTTTTCGCCATCGCCCGAGTGGCCGGCTGGCTGGCCCACTGGCTCGAACAGTTGGACGGCAATCGAATCTACCGACCCACCCAGGTGTACACCGGCCCGCACGAGCAACCCTACGTCCCCATCGAACAACGCCGCTAACCGCCCGTTGAAATCGTAGCGGCCGGCGCCTCGCGGGCCGTAGCGTTACTTTGGTACCGGCCAGCGAGGGCGCCGGGTGCCACTGGTGGCTTGGCCACCAGTGCTATGGTACGCTGCTCCCGACGGCCCACGGCTATTCACACGGGCCGAAGCGGGCCAGGACGAAACCGACATCCAACGGATCGACCAAGCCGTCGCCGTTCTGGTCGGCGATGTCGCACTCCGGATCACCCTCACCGACCGGACAGCCGAAGCGGGCCAGGACAAAGCCACTGTCCAATGGATCCACCGTGCCGTCGCCGTTGGCATCGCCCTCGCATCCGTCGCATGGCGGAAACGATGGCGGATCCTCATCGGCGGTCCAGGCGTTGATGAACTCGATCCAATCGTCGCAGTCGATGTCGCCGTCTTGGTCGACGTCCAGGAACAGGCAGCCGATGGGTAGCTCCTCAGCGGGATCGGGCCCAGTGAAACACGACTCGAAGATCAAGAAGTCGTCGTGATCGACATCCCCGTCCCGATCAACGTCGCCAGTCCCGGGCAGGAAAGCCATTCCACCCATCGAGTACGTCGCGCTCGGGTTGAACGGGCCGATAACGGTAGCCCCTCCCGTCTTGGGATCGACCTCGTAGAGCGAACGCACGTCTTGCTTGAGAATCTCGTCGTTGAAAGTAGCGCTGGCGTACAGCGTGCTTCCTATGACAGCAAGAGCAGCTCCCGTGAATATCTCGTCACCCAACGGTCCGATGAGCGTTCCCGCGCCCGTTTTCAATTCCACAGCAAAGAGGGATATCGTAAACTGCGTGTCGAATCCCAGGGCGTAGAGCGTTCCATTCGCGGCGAAAGCAAGTCCTCCTCCGCTGATGAACCCCTCGACCGGGCCTATGGCAGCACCCTCTCCAGTGCCAGGATCAACCGTTATTAACTGACATGTCGTGTCATCATACCCATAGAGAGTACCATCGGGGCCGAAGGCCAAACCCGATACATCATCGAATCCGAACGGACCCACAATGGACCACTCCGCTGTGACAGGGTCAATGGTGACCAGAGAATCGAACTCTCCAGAAAACGCCCCGTAAAGCGTTCCATCCGTACCGACCGCCAATGCTCCTTCCGAAGGGTTAACACCGAATTCGCCAATCAATGTCGCGTGCCCCGTGTCCACGTCGATCGACTGCAAGCCGCTGACACATCCGGCGCAGCTAGACTCCGCCGACATCCCCAACAGTTCTCCTGTTTCGACGCCCGCCATACAGGATTGCGCCACGCCGATAGCCATGCTAAGAATAATTGTGTTCATCGTTAATCTCCTGAAAGCAATCACGTCAGGGGCCCCCGACAGGCTGGGCCGGAAGCGACACATTAACCCAGGCCTGCGAGCTGTTGTCGCCGCGGAGCAACTCCTCCAAACGGGTCTTGTCGGCCGCGTCGAAGTCTGCGTCCCGGTCGATGTCGTAACGCTCCATCGGGGCGCTCGACGCACACTGCGGATTGATCAGACAGCCTGACAGGTTGGCGTGGTCTGGCTTCTCGGTCTTGGCGCTACCGTCCACGTCGCCCGGAAGGAACCCAATAACCACCCGGTTCCACGGGTCGCTGCGCAGCAGGTTCCCCTCCGCATCTTTGATCTGTGGGAAAACCGTGGTCCACTGCCCCGGTTCGATGGGCCCTGACAGGGTGAGTTTGTAAGCGTCGGGCACGCCCACCACCGGGTCCACGGCGGTCACCGTCGGCGGCGACCCACCGGTCGATGCGACCACGAAGCTCCCGATCACCAAGGGGCCACCGGTGCCAAGGTCAAAGACCGGCTTGTCGAACTCGATGGTGATCTCGGTGATCCCCTGAGGAATCAGCCCGGTCTCGCCGTCGCGATCCTCCAGCGGATCGATAAACCCGTCCGGCGGGGTGCTGGAGACGATCAGAGGGCGCTCCAGGTACCACTCGCTAGCCAGGGCATGGGTCTTGAAGAAGTCGTAGAGCAGGTCGGCGACCTGAGTCTGACCGGAGGTCTGCCCTGGATCCACGTCTTCGTCGCGGCTGGGGTGGGCCCCGTCGGCGCAGACCTGCCAGCACTCCCAGGTCAGGCCGTCGGGATTGGGCGTCGTCCCGTTGGCCCAATAGTACGGAGCCCACGCCACGTAGGGATGGACGCCGATAGCGCCGAAATCCATACCCCCGTCGAAGGCCTGCGACTTGATCACACCCTGGGCGGAAAACCCACTTTCGTAGGCCCAGGGCTCGGGGCTGCCCTGCCCACAGGGGGGCGGGATCTGCTCCACCGCCCCGTCCACCTCGTTGGCGTACCCGCCGTACATCCGGCTGCTGAGGAATACCTGAGCGATGTTGGGAAACACCGTGCGGATGTGCTTGAGGACGGTCTTGTATTTGGCGATCTCGCCATCGGTCGAATGATCCATCCAGTTGGGGAAGCGGCAGGCGGGGTCGCCACAGAGCGCCGGGGCGCAAGGATCCGCGCCTTCACAGAAATTGGGATGTTCCGTACAGTATTTCCACGGTCTGGCGATGACCATCTTGATCCAGACGGCCTGAACCTGATCCGGATCCACGGCCGTGAACCCAACCCCACCGCCCGGCACCTTCCCGTCATCGAGTTTCTCAATAACCAATTCGCCCCAGATGTTGCTGGAGTCGATGACAACGGGATCGACCTCCCAATCGCACATAGTGTTATTGTCCTTCCCCCCGTTGACGAAGACCAGCTTGTCGTTGAGCCCGTCGAAGGGTGTCTGCAGATCCTGGATGCGGTCCTCGATCAGATCCCCAAACTCCTGCCGGACGTTGGAGAACCCGATGCTGACGATCCCGATCAACCCGTTGTCGTGATCGACGGCTCCGGTGAAATCGCGCGGGACGATCATGGCCCCTGGGCGAGCCCGGCGGTGTAGTGGGCGCCGATTTGGGTGATGTCGTTGGTCTGGACCGTCGGGCTGCTGATGTCGTTGACGTA
>JADFPW010000180.1 GCA_022562105.1 Planctomycetota bacterium | reverse complement strand
CCCGGCATGATGGAACAGTGCGTGGCGGCGTACACCTTCAGCAAGTCGTACAGCATGTCCGGTTGGCGGCTGGGCTTCGCGGTTTCATCGCCGGAAATTACCGACGCCATCGGCAAGATGATCAACACCACGCTCTCCTGCACCCCGCCGCTGGTGCAGCTCGCCGGTGGCGTGTGGCCGGCGATCAAGCTCGGCCTGTTACTCTTCACAGCGCTGGCGGCAGGGTGTGCCTATCAGGCCGGACGATTGTTCTTCGATAAACGTCTGAGTTTGGTGGTGGCTCTCTTGTATGTGTTGAGCCCCTATGTGTGTTTCGAGAACGGTAACCTGGGGATGGCGCAGTGTGCTGCCCTGGCACTGATACCCTGGGCTATCGGAAGGCTCGTGCTTCTAATGCGCGCTCCGAGCACCCGCAACTTCGCCGTATTCTGTATATCCTACGCCCTCCTCATCATGACCCACCTGATCGTCGCGTTCGTACTCGGCGGCACCCTGGTGGCCGTGGCCGGCGGATACGCCCTGGCCCGAAAGCGTATCGCTCCCCTAGCCGCGAGCGTGGGCGGGATCGGATTGGCGCTGGTGATGACCTCGTTCTACTGGGTTTTTCTGGTCTCAGGTATCGAAGGTGGCCGGGCGGTTGATTCCCACGAGGGGATGCACAGCGAGTGGGGACACTACATCTTCACCGAAGGATCCTGGTTGATCCCGGACGCGGCGATTCCCCTTTGCTACATCGCCGTCGGCGGCTTGGCGCTTCTGGTCTGGGGCCGCTCGACCCTCCGTCGTCAACTCACCCCACAATTCGCCGGTGTTTGGGGCGGACTTCTGGCTACGCTGGTTCTGGGCTTGCTGATTCAGACGTCGTGGTCGGACTGGCTGTGGCAGCGTTCCTCGTTGCTTTTGCAGGTGGGTCATCCGCTGCGGTTCGATGCGGCCCTTCAATTTCCGGTGGTCTTGCTGCTGGTGGGAAGCTTGTCGGCGATTCGTCGGGGCATCGGGAGCGGCAGGCGTCGATCGTGGCTGCTCGGCGGATGGTGGGCGACGGCAGCGGTGAACTGCGGGCTGGGGCTGTTCATTCCGTGGTACTTCCATCTATCCGGCCAAAAAACCATAGCCGACGTGCGGCCACATAACCCGAGCGACGTATCCGAGCCCTACATGATGCCCCTGACGGCTCGGATCGATGAGGTGATGAAACGAGAGGTGTCTTCCGCCTGGCGGATTCGCGGGGCGGCGGTTCTCGAGGCGACGGTCACTCAGTGGACACCCCATACGCGACGATTCGACCTGCTCAGCTCCGGTGGCCCGGTGCAGTTGCGAACCTTTCACTACGCCGGGTGGCAACTGGAGCTTGATGGTCAAGCCGTCCCCATATGGGCCGGCGAGCCCTACGGCCAGATCGAGTTTGATGCTCCAGCCGGCTCTCACACGGGTGAGTTGCGGTTGGTGTGGCCCGCTCGGTGCCGTCGCGCCGGAGTCGTCAGCCTGGCCTCGGCCAGCCTGGTCGGCGTGCTGGCGGTTGGGCGCCGGCCGCGACGCAGGCGCAATTCGACCGCCGGTTAGTTGTCACCTCACGACTTGCCGCAACGACCGGACTCAGCCGGTTCGCAGGACTTGGCACCCGACGCCAATCGCTCTAGAATCTCCTTCCTTCGCGCCACGCAGGACCGTGTGAACCGTTGATCCCTGGGGAGACTCCAATGGCGGCAGGCAGCATCGCGGACATCAGAAACATCACTTTCCTCGGCCACGTGGGGGCCGGCAAGACCTCGCTGGCCGAGGCCTGCCTCTTCAAGGCCGGCCAGACCAACCGATTAGGCAGCGTCCAGGACGGCTCATCGATCCTCGACTTCACCGACGAAGAGAAGGAGAAGCAGTGCTCCCTGGAGACGAGCCTCGCCTTCCTGGAGCACAAGGGCAAGCACGTCAACATCGTGGACACCCCGGGCGCCCTGGACTTCTGCGGCCCCGCGGTGGCTGCACTGGGCGGCACCGAGTTGGGTATCGTGGTCGTCTCGGCCGCCGCCGGCGTGGAGGTCAACACCCGAAAGATGTTCCTACGAGCCCGCGACTTCGGCCTGGGTATCCTGGTGGTCATCAACAAGATCGATTCGGACAACATCGATCTGCCCGGATTGTTGTCCAACATTCAGGAGCTTTTTGGCTCAGAATGCGTCCCCATTAACTTACCGGCCAACGGCGGAGCTGCGGTCATCGATGTCTTGAAGAACTCGGAGGGGTCGGCCGACTTCGGGGACGTGGGCGAAGCGCACACCGCCGCCCTGGAAGCCATCGTCGCCATCGACGACGACCTGATGGAGAAGTACTTCGCGGGCGAGGTCGCCGCCGACGAGGTCGCCAAAGCCGCTCCCCGAGCCGTGGCCGAGCAGGCCATCATCCCCGTCCTCTTCACCAACGCCCGCAACGACGTTGGAATCATCGAATTGATGGATGCCATCGTCGAGTTGGGTCCCGATCCAGCCCAGGGCAAACAGCGGACCATGTTGATCGACGATGAAGAGACGCCCATCGATCCGACGTCAGCAGGAGCGTTCATCGGTCAGGTCATCCGCGTCACTTCCGATCCCAAGACGAACATCAAGTACTCGTCCATCCGCATCCACCGGGGACAACTGGACCACGACACCACGTTGCACTCGACCTCGGGCGGCAAGGGGATGCGACCGGGGCAAGTCCACCGCACATTGGGCGGTGAACATCCCGATATCGACGCCGGAATCGCCGGGGATATCGTTTGCCTGGCCAAGGTCGATGTGCATATCGGCGACGTCTTGTATTCCGACGAGGGCGGCCCGATGGCCCTGCCGAAGCTTCCCAAGCCCATGTTTGCCATGGCCCTGGAGCCCAAGAAGCGTGGGGATGAAGAGAAGATTGCCGTCGCCCTGCGCAAGTTCTCCGAGGAAGATCCCTGCCTGCAACTGGAACGAGTCGCGTCCACCAAGGAGCTGGTGATCCGCGGGCTGGGCGAGCTGCACGTGCGATCCATGCTGGACAGAATGAAACGGTATCACAAGGTCGAAGCGGACACGCGGCCGCCTCGGATCCCGTATCTTGAAACCATCACCGCCCGCGTGGCCAACGTGGAGTACACCCACAAGAAGCAAAGCGGTGGTTCGGGTCAGTTCGGCCGGGTCATCATCAATGTCGAGCCCAACGAGCGCGGCGCGGGGTACGAGTTCATCGACAAGATTTTCGGCGGCGCCATCGATCAGGGCTATCGCCCCAGCGTCGACAAGGGAATCCGCCAGCAGATGTCCGAAGGCGTACTGGCCGGCTACGAGGTGGTCGACGTCAAGGTCGAGCTCATCGATGGCAAGACTCATCCGGTTGACAGTAAGGACATCGCCTTTCAGTTGGCCGGCCGCGGTGCGTTTAAGGAGGCCGTCGCCAGGGCCAAACCGGTGATCCTCGAACCGATTGTCGAGTTGGAAGTGACCTGTCCCAACGACAACGTGGGCGACATTCAGGGTGATCTGGCCTCCCGGCGTGGTCGGCCGCAGGGTCAGGAGTCGCTGCCCGGCAATATGGCCCTGATCAAGGCCACGGTTCCGTTGGCCGAGGTGGCCGACTACCACTCGCGATTGTCCAGCATCACCGGCGGGCAGGGTAGCTACAGCATGGAGCTATCCCACTACGACAACGTCCCGCCCAACGTCCAACAGCAGATCATCGCCAAGTCGCAGAAAAGCGATGCCAACGACTGACCCCCGATGCAGCACGAATCCCGGCCAAACGTAACCTATTGTGGGGAAGTATGTTACGCCACGAAGGGCCGATAAGAGTCGCGATAAGACGAATTTAATGTCTGAAATTGTCGAATCGCGTTGCCATCGGTGGCTCTCAGGCGTACAAATCCATGGCTACCGGCTTCGGTACGGCCGCGAATAACCGCCTCTGGCGAGACCATAGAGCTTTTCCCCTCCGGAAAGCACCGGGTTTGTCCCCACAAGGGGCCGCCCGGTGCTTTCTTTTTTCAGACCACCGAAACGCGCCCGGTGAACCTCCCACTCCCGCCGGTGGCGAGGTCTACTACTCCAGGTCGCGGCCGGTGAGGCGGTCACCGGTGGCTAGGTGTGCGTTGGGTGAACCGGTCCTGCGGAGAGCGGCGCGTTACTTGGTGAACCGGGTCAAGGCGGGTCCGATACGTCGCCCCAGCGGTATCGGTGGAATCGGGTAGGATCGCATCGCCAAGGCGAGAATGACTGGCGGGCCTATCGCTATGCGGCCGATGAGCAAGGCGATGTTTGACCGTCTATGATGTGTGACCGTCTGTCGGGGTTGTTAGTAGGCAGCCGGTCGCCCTTCGGGACCGCCTCCGAGCGTTTCTTATCCAGGGTGGGTTGCCGCCTGTTTGTCGGCGGTTCCAAGCCGCCGGCGGGATTCGAAAACTGCACAGAGAGAATAGGATGACTGAAACACTTCCGATCGCTCCCATTGATGCCTTGCAGGAGTCGCAAAGTTCGCTGCGCGAACAACTAGTTACCCATCGGCTCTACGCCGAAATGAAAACCCCGGCCGACTTGGCCATCTTCATGGAGCATCACGTCTTCGCGGTATGGGACTTTATGTCTCTTCTAAAGGCGTTGCAGCTTCGCCTGACGTGCGTGGCGCTTCCGTGGGTGCCCCAAGGCGATCCCAGCGCTCGACGGCTGATCAACGAAATCGTGTTGGACGAGGAGAGCGACGAGAACCGCGAAGGCGGATACACCAGCCACTTTGAGTTGTATCGTGCGGCGATGGTTCAATCGGGAGCGAGCACGTCGGGGATAGACGACCTTCTCGGTCGACTGGGGGGCGGGGAAACGTTTGACGATGCGTTGCAGCAGGCCCGGATACCCGAGGCGGCGCGAACCTTCGTTCGAGCGACATGGGACATCCTCCAATCGAAGCCCACCCACGCCATCGCCGCGGCCTTTACCTTCGGGCGCGAAGACCTCATCCCGGATATGTTTCGGGCCTTGGTGGTTGATCTCGATGAGCGTTTTCCAAACCAGTTGGGCGTGTTGCGCTATTACCTGGAGCGTCATATCCAGTTGGACGAGGAACATCATACTCCCCTGGCGCGACGGATGGTGGCGGCGTTGTGCGAGACCGATTCCAAGAAGTGGCAAGAAGCCCAAGAGGGCGCTCGGGATGCGTTGCAGGCCCGGATCGCCCTCTGGGATGGGATCGTCGAACAAATAGTCCTGCGCCGAGGGTTATGAGCCGTATCAGGATCGCGCCGCTCACCCGGTGGGCCTTTGCTGGAGTTCGCCGGCGATGGGAACAAGTTCCTCTCGAAGCCAATGGAGCCCGATCGCGCCAAGAACCTGCAGGTCCACGAACGGACGGGGTGGCCGATGGGCAGTAAACGTTTCCTGGCCCAGCTCGGACGGCGCCTGGATCGAGTATTGGGATTGCGTACTCCGAGACACCATTCTAAATGCCCGCATCCGAAGCGCTGGGCTGGAAAATGGGTGTGGCGTCCCCCTATTCTGCGCGGTGTCCCCCTATTCCGCCCCGATTCTGGGGTGCGTCTCTTGGGCTGTTCGGCTAGAATGTCAGCGATGACGATTCCCGACGTGAGCATTCCCGTGACCCCGGTCCGGATTCCGATGGAGTGGATTATGCGCGCTGAACGAGCGGTGGAGAAAGTGCGGGAGCAGCTGCTTCGCACGTGTCGTGCGCTGGAAGGCGCCGGCGTACCCTACGCCGTGATCGGCGGCAATGCCGTGGCCGTCTGGGTCGCCAGCAAGGACGAAGGGGCCGTACGCAACACCAAGGACGTGGACGTGCTCCTGAACCGCGCCGACCTGCCGCGGGCCGCCGAAGCGATGTCGGCGGCCGGGTTCGACGTGGCTGAGGTCAACGGCGTGACCATGTTCCTCGAACGAGCCGACCCGATGCCCAGCCGCGGAGTCCGCGTCATCTTCGCCGGGGAGAAGATCAAGCCGCACGACCTCTACCCCGCGCCGCCGGTGGTCAAAGGCCTCCGCAGCCCCGAGGGCGTTGAGGCCATCAAGCTGCGTGAGTTGTTGATCCTTAAGCTGATCGCGTTCCGTCGAATCGATCAGGTTCACATTAGCGACATGATCCGCGTCGGCCTGATCGACGACACCGTGGCCGAACAAATCCCGCCCCAACTCCGCCCGCGGCTGGAGGAAATCCGCGCGGACCCGGACGGTTGACCGAAGCGACGGCCGTTTTGGGTGAATTTCCCCTCAGAGCAAAAGAGGGTCAGGCTACCTTTTTCTGCCCGCGACGCCGTCGGCTACCGACTCGAGAATCACAAGAAATGGATCCCCGGCCACCAGGGCGAGACCCGATGCCGTACAACCGCCCTGGCGGGCTACGGCCCGCCGGGCAACGCGATCTGCAAGGCCGCGAAGTCACGGAGGTCGGCGTCGTTATCGCAGTCGAGGTCCGCGCAGCCGCATCCCGCGGCCAGCCCACCGCCCGGACCCCGCAGGCAGGGCTCGAAATCGGCGTAGTCGTCCAGATCGACATCACCATCGACGTCACAATCGCCCACCACTACGGCGGTTATGTTGTCGACGCCGAGCGTGGCGACGATTGCATCGCCTTGCCAGGTCGGACCTGCGGTGGCAGAGAGGATGCGCAGTTCCCCCACATTGGCCAGCACGTCGTTGAGCGTGGCCAACCCGCTGATGAGGCTCAGATCGGCGGAGGTCAGGTCGAAGGTAACGCGATGCCACTGGCCATCGGCGGGCAGCGCGACGGCATTGGTCGACCCGTACCGCCCGCCGATATTGCGTTCGATGGCGATGCGCATCGAAAGAGCCGTGGCCCCGAAGTTGGCCATGTCGGCTTCTATCCGGGTCACGCCGGCAGCCAGGTAATCCCCGGCCCACTGGAGGGTGTTGAACATCACCATCCGGCTACCGGCTCCGACGCCTCCCGAAGAAAAGTTTCTCAGATAGTTGTCGCCCACACCGGACGGCCCCCCATTGGCGACATTGGTCGGCTGATTGGGACTGATAGGTCCCTCCGTCCAACCCATCGTGGTGCCGTCTTCAAAATCATCCACCTGACCGCAGGCAACGGCCTGGGCGGTACGCGGCATCAACAGGCCACAAACCGCTAGTGCAAGAAGTAGAGACGATTTCATGCTCGATCCTCAGTAGGAACCCGTAAACCCAATCTGAAACCCGGCGAAATCCAACAGATCCACGTTCAGGTCGCCGTCGAAATCAAACGTCGTCACACAGTGGTTCGGCAGAAGGTGTAGTCGATCACCGGTCGGCCCAGCAGCGGGCGCACGCACTTGTCGGGCAGCCCCTTGCTGCCGGCCCGGGCCATAATGACTCCCAAGACATACATGCCCCAGGATTATCGGCACGGCACGGGCCGGCACTTGACGGCACCCAGGCTGGGCGGACCAGAACAAACCCGCCCGCAGCAGTTGCCGCGGGTGGGTGGGTGAAGCTCCTCGGTTACCGCCTCGGCCCGAAGGCCTCAGCGATGCTACGGACTACGGGGAGCAATCCGGACAGAGCGGATTGAGCTCGTTGGCGGTGGTGATCTTCCCCTTGACCAGGTTCTTGTCCGTGGCGTTGATCCGACCGCTCATGTTGACGTCGTAGAAGAAGTCGTCCCCGGCCAGCGGCGGGCTTCGGCTGGTGATCTTGCCCTTGACCAGGTTCTTGTCGGTGGCGTTGACCCGGCCGGAGCCGTCCACGTCACCTTGCAGGATCTTGATCAGCTGACTGCCGAGCGCCCCGCCACCAAGCGTGATCGTGCAGCACTCGGTGTTGGGCAACGGCGGGTCGAAGTCGGCCGTCACCGTCATGCCGTCGGTGCTGACCGTGACGGTGGCCCCGTGCGTGCTAGCGTCGGTGCAAACGGCATTGACCGCAACCGCACCGGCTGCGGGCTGGTTCAGATCGATCACGATCTGGAGGAACGCTTGGGCCGTTCCGCCGGTACCGTGGAAGCGGCACTCGATCTGGGTGTCGGCCCGCGGGTCACAGGGATCCGGCGGGTCCTGCACCTCCACGATGTCCATGCACCAGGTCGTTGGCGGCCCTTCGACGCCGTTGGGGTCATGCACCGCACAGCTCTGCCAGGCGGCGGCGCTCGGCTGGCACTCATCGGGAATGCCGTCCGTGTTAACGTCGGCGCTGCCGCTGCAAGTTGCGGGGTACACCTCGCAGCCGATGGAGCTGCAATTGATATCGCAGGAATCCGGCACGCCGTTCGTGTTGCAGTCGGCGAAGAACTCGTAGGCCCCCATATCCACGATGTCCCCCATTCCGCCGTAGAGAATCCGTGGGTTGTCGTCTAGATCGGTTGCGACGGTGACAACTACGTTGTCGCCGGTGTCGACACACGCCGAACCGGCGGAAAGCCTTAGATTGTCGTCGAACGTTCCAGGAATTCCGTCGGGACCGTCGGCGTCGACGAATTGCGGGTCGTTACCGATATTTGCAATCCCGCCCAACATACCTGTCCAGCCCTGAATGCAGCTGTAGTCAATCGACGCCGATCCACCGGCTTTATGAAACTGGGCGGACTCATCCATTCCTCCACTGTCGCTGTTTCCCCACAAAATGGAATTCGCCAGCGATACCGACGCATTGCTGTAGATGCCACCCCCGCTGCCACCGGCCGTGTTTTCACTGAAAGTGCAGTTGGTGAACAGCGGGCCGCCGCCGAACAAGTAGAACCCGCCGCCATTGCCGTCCGCTTGGTTACCCGAGAAAGTACAGTTGATGAGCTCTGGGCTTCCACTGAGATTGAAGAAGCCGCCACCCCCCAAACCGCTGGCGCTGGCCCGGTTCCCACGAATGATGCAATTGGAGATGGTCGTAGCAATGGTAAAGGATGCCCCGACGATCCCACCTCCGACGTTGTTCCCTCCGGAGCCGTTCGCGTTGCCGGCGGTGATAGTGAAACCGTCGAGTACGAGCATCGTCGGAGTAAGTCCGACCACC
>JADFPW010000179.1 GCA_022562105.1 Planctomycetota bacterium | reverse complement strand
TCGGATCGCGTTTGAAACAGGTCCGAAACCGCTCCAACAGCGCAGCCAGGGCGGGCTGCAACGATCGAATCTGATCGGCATTCATGTCACCGGCCTCCTTCGACGTCCTATGACACATCATTGGGATGACCGCCCCCCGAGCTTGAGCCGATCTAGCGCTGTCATACTAAAAGCGCTCAGACCCCGAACCCTGCCAAACCCTGCTCATTTGAGCAGGTGGGCCGGGTGGCTTTACGCGCAGTTGACCAGCCGTGCGGCCTCAAAGAGACCGACTGGAAAGTCGGTCCCACACTTGCTCGGTCCACCACCGGTGTCGAATTCTGCAAGTGACGGGTTAGTTAGGCAGGTGGGCTAACTCTCTGGTGTCGCGTGGCGTTCCAGGGCGTTGCGGATCTTCACCCCGAGGGTTTGCAGCGTGTAGGGTTTCTGGAGGAATCCAGCCAGGCGCTTGCAAGTCGATTTCTTGAGCGTCACGCTTTGACTGTATCCGCTGGAGACCATGCAGCGGACGTTTGGATCGAGCCGCCGAAGTTCATCGAAGACCGCCTCACCGTTCATGTCGGGCATGACCAGATCGATGACCACCAAGTCGATTTCCTGCCCGTGGATTCCAAACAACTCGATCGCTTCACCTGCGTTCTTCGCTTCGATGCACCGATACCCAAGCATCTCCAGCGACCGCCGAAGCACACGCCGGACCACGGGTTCGTCGTCAAGAATCAAGATGGTTTCATGGCCGACCAAGGGGGCCTGGCGCTGGTCCGGAGTGGTGTCCGCCCGCCGATCCGAAGCCGGCAGGAGCACGTCGAACAGCGTACCAATCTCGGCCTGAGATTGGACCTGGATGGCCCCTTGATGACTGCGGACAATTCCCGCCACCGCAGCCAGGCCGAGTCCACGTCCATGACGCCGCGTCGAGACATAGGGCTCGAACATGCGACCGGCAGTCCCCGCCTCAATCCCATCGCCGGTGTCGCTAACCGTGATGCGTACGTAGCGGCCGCGGCGCAGTTGGGCTTGGCTCCCATCCTTTTCGTTGGGTGAGCCGGTGATTTCCAGATTCCTGGTGGTGACGCATAGGTCGCCGCCGTTGGATCCCAGCGCATCGGCCGCATTGCGGCAGAGGTTCATCACCACTTGTTCCATCAGCGCCGGGTCACCCTCGACGGTCCACAATTCGGGATCCAAGTCAACCTGCACGCGCACGTTGTCGTGAATGCTGCTGCGAAGAACCTGCAAACACGCCTTGACGATGCGGTTAAGGGAAACCGATTCGACCGTCTGACTCGCCCCACGCGCATAACACAGCAACTCATGGGTCAGCCGGGCTGCCTGCTCTCCCGATTGGCGAATCCCCGCCAGGCACTCCGCGACCGGATGGTCCTTGCCCAACTGCTCCTCAGCCAGTGACGCAAAGCCGAGAATGCCTACCAATAGGTTGTTGAAGTCATGGGCGATGCCTCCGACCAGCACATCGAGCACGTCTTGCGTTTGATCTGCCGCCGACCCGGAAGTGACCGCCCCGGTGGCGTAGTCGTGCTCGGTGACCACCACCTTGGCGACGTTGCCGTCGGCATCGACAACTGGATGAATGGTCACCGCCCTGGGCGACACGCGTCCGCTTGGGGTTGGGACGTAGAGAATGAGCTCAAGTGGCTTTTGGGTGGCGATGGCCCGGACCACGGGACACATCCTGCCGCGTTCAGGGTGAAAGTCGCACAGGCGCCAATCACCGCCAATCGGACAACCCGAGCTCAGGGCACCCAGGTGCCCGTGGCGAGCACCCCACCATGACCCACCAAGGGAGATGGTCTTGTCTGTGAGATTCAAGACGGCCAGCGGCTGAGCCTGACGTTCGTCGGGGTCGAGTGAGTCGGCCGAAGACAGGCAATCCTCAGTCAGATTCTGCGGCCGCAGCAGGTGCAGCTCAGTGCATCGCGATAGGCGATCGGTTGCCCCATGGACCCACACCAAGTTGCTCGTCGAGGCCGAATCAGTCGGAGTTGTGGAGACGTTCTTGTCCCCGCTAGGGGCACTTGTGCCGTTGCTGGGGTTTGATGTGGTCGGTTTCATCATTCCTGTCGCCGGCGCTATCTCACTCCGCTACGGCCTCGTCGGGCCGCAGCCCAGCTAATCGTTGCCCTCGCCGGGGACCGCTTCAGCCTCCCCCGAGATCGGCCGTGGCGTTGCTGGCCCCATGATTTCCGGTTGGCACTCGCGCCTATCGAGAACCTCAATCAAGCGTACGCGAGTTTCCCCCCAATTCATCGGGGGTATTTGCCCCATTTGGCTTGGTGCCTCGCGGACTTTCCAGGCACCAGGACAGTCCACGGGTCGTTCAGGCTAGGCGGTACAGGCTCGCCCCGCGTCCTCGCCCACCACGGACTGTTGGACAATCTCGCGTAGGTATGCATCCAGGTCTTCTCGTCTACCTGATTCGGGGTTGACTTCATTGGCCTTTCGCAGGCAAGCGAGCGCCGCCGGCTGATTATCAGCCCGAGCCCGAGCCCGGGCCAACAACTCCCAACCTTGTAGCTGTAGCTGTCGGTTCTTTTGTCGCTGGGCAAGCTCGATCGTCTGTTCGGCGTGCGCCCTGGCCTCGTCGAATTCACCAATGGTGATCAACAAGTCAGCAAGGTACTGGTGGGCGATGGCCAGGATGTTCCAGTCGCTCGTTTCCTGCAGGACATCCAAGGCGAGTTGCAGTTCACGACGCCCTTCCTCGAGACGCCCCAGGAAACACGCGCACTTGCCGATGTTGAAGTGTGAAACCCCGACGTTGATGCGGTCGCCGAGCTCGTCAGCCAGGGTTAGGGCCCGCGTGTAATACTCGCGGGCCTCGTCGAATCGTTTCTCGCGCAGGGCGATGCGACCCATCCCGTTGTAGGGAGAAATGAGCGACACGAGATCCCCGACACTCTTGTTCACCTGGATCGATCGATCAAAAGCTGCCCGGGCATCCCCAAGGCGGTCCAGGTGCAATAGCACGTACCCCATGTTGTTGTAGTTGGTCGCAAAAACCGGCTGAACGTTTAACTCGCGCTCCAGCGCCCCGGCCCGCTCCAGGTATTCGAGGGCGAGGTGATACTCTCCCATATAGTAGTACATCACCCCGACATTGCAGAGCGCTTCGGCCATCCGATACGGATCACCGTGCTGTCTGGCAACGAATTGCTGTTTGGTGTGATACTCGATTGCCCGATCATACCGCCCGAGGCGCGAGTAACACGCCCCTATAAACCCGATGGGTTCGACGTATTCCGGATCAACCTCCAAAGCTTCCGTCGCCAGCCGAATCGCGTCTTCGTATTGTCCGTTGGCAAACAAACGCCGGCCGGTGATATACCGTTGGTTGGCCTGCAGCGAACGGGTGCCCCGCCGGCTGCGAACAGGTACTGGCGAATCGTCGGCGCCGGCAAGAAGTACACGAACCACGTCGTCCGCCAGGTCTTCGCACAGCGAGACCATTCTATCGCCCGTGCCGGTTCGACGAGCTAGGGATTGGGGTTCGTCCAGGTCGGGACGGATGGCGTAAGCGTTCATCCACAACTGGTCCCCGGTACGCTGGTACTTTCCGTACACAATCAGTTCGGCGCCAATTTCTCGGGCTGCCCGTAGGGCTTCGGCTCGGGGAGGCAACTGTCCGGCCGGCGTCCCGCGGCGCTCGATGAGTGTGGCGAAACGCCGACTGTCGACCACGCGCACGCCGGGCAGCTCGATCAACCGGCTGTCGAGGTGTTCGGCGATGGCGTATCCGATCCATCCATCGGAGGGCTCTTGGGTGAGATTCTCGAACGGGGTGACCACCACACCGAGCGACTTGACGTCCGGAGAGGATGGTCGGGCCAGCAGGTCGGCGCGGTCCACCCGCTCCTCGTAGACTAAAGCCTCGACCAGTTCGGCTGCCGAACGCAGTCGCTTGTCCGGGTCGATCGCCAGACAAAGCTCGATGGTATCAAGAACCCATCGCGGGGCGTCGGATAGCACATCATCCGGCCAACTCAACTGATCGATAACCTGGCCGGAAAGCAGGTCCAGTGGATCGACATCCGCCCGATGGGGACGGCCCACCAGTAGGTGATAGAGCGTAGCCCCGATCGCGTAGAAGTCGGCGCGGGCATCGATCGGGACGTCGCCACTCAACTGCTCGGGAGCCATGTACATCAGGGTTCCGGCGATACGTGGCTCGCTTGGGCCGGCAGTCTTGGGGTCGTCCATCAGTCCAGCCAGACCCAAGTCGGTGATCTTGACTTGATGGCCGGCGCACAGGAGCAGGTTGTCCGGCTTGATGTCGCGATGGACGAGGCCCGCGCGGTGAATCTCCAGCAGCCCAGCCGCAACCTCCCGACCGATGTCTACGACCTGACGCCAGCACAATGGACCGAACTGCTGAACGATCGCTCCCAAGTCGAGGCCGGGGACGAACTCCATCACGTAGTAACCGACCCCGTTGACCGAGTCGCAGTCCAACACGCGGGCAACGTTGGCATGGTTGACGTTGAAGCTGGTTCGCGCTTCGTTGCGCGCCCGATCGACCGCGCTGCCGCCCGGATTTGACGCCGCCGAGTTGAGAATCTTGACCACACACAACTCATCAAGATGCAGGTGCTTGGCTAGAAACACGCGCCCGCCCGACCCACTTCCCAGCCGTCGAAGCAGGCGGTATCGATCAGGTCTCACGATTCCGACGAGATCGTCCGCCGAGTCGCTGCCTCTCAACCCGGGCTCGGCGTCCAAGTCCTCGGTGCGGGAGAGCACCTGAATGTACCCACACCCCGGGCACCGGTGGGCCTCGATCGGTCGAGTCCCGCGAGCTGCCCCCAGTGGATGCTGACAATGGGCGCAGGTATCTCTTGGGGCAGCGTCTGCTTGCGAGGCGTCAAAGCGATTTACCTTCTGCGACCCCATGAGCTCGATCGACTCACCAAACAACACCGGGTCGCATGCCCCCAAACCACATCCGCCAAGCAGAACCCGATGAACCTCGTGATTGTACTCCGCACCTGTTGATTTTGACAACTGGGGGGAATAGCGAAAGGCGAACACCCGTCATCTGGAAGAATAGGGTGACGGCGGAAGCTAGCTAAGCCCGCTAGTGGAGTCGTCGCCCTCTCTGGGAGCACATGGGGTAGGGCAATTCGGTGTTGGATTGG
Organism: Planctomycetota bacterium; assembly: GCA_022562105.1. Taxonomy (GTDB): domain Bacteria; phylum Planctomycetota; class Phycisphaerae; order UBA1845; family UBA1845; genus JADFPW01. The sequence goes on along the minus strand of JADFPW010000179.1, from coordinate 3,947 downwards.
CCTAGTCATCCAAGAAAGGCGTTGACAGCACTGGGAAGAGGCGTAACGTCCCGGGTGCGGTTGTGCCGCCTAGCGGCTTGTTGAACAGTTTGTCGGACCGAGGGCCCCGAGCCGGTGATGCTTGGATGCTCGTGTTGTGGCCTGCTCCGCGCGGAGTGGACGACACGGGCGTGGCATAGGCCGTCTCGGGCTCAAAGGAGACAAGAAATGGCGTGGTTGATGTACTACCTGAGCGAAGTGCTGCAATTCGGGATCGGATTCGTGGACACCATCAACGCTTGAGCACGAAAGGGCCACTACCATGATCGAGATCGAAGAAATCACCGGTCTGGAAGAGATCGGCAAGTAGCGAGTCGCCGTCGAGGCTTACCTTTACGCTTCGGTGCATGCGATGCGTTGGGCGAACCCAACCGAGCCGCGACCGTAAGGGAGCGGGGGTATGTGTGTTTGCCTGCGTCCCGAGCCACCACTTCCTTACGGGCGCGGCTCGGATGCTCCCTTGGTCCATGGGCGACAGAGCGCTCACCTCGCCCCCCGGCCGGGTCCGCTCGCAGATGGTGATTCCGTGGAGCGGAGCCCGTCGGACCGGTGCTGCTTCTCCCGCGCTCTACGGGCAACTCGACTCGACACACACGACCAGTCGACCTGGTTCGTGCATTCATCCTGGATGATAGTCACGTTGATAGATGGTGAGGTTCCGCACTCACAGATGTCCAGATCGTCGGTCGTGGCGTGACGACCCACGACCTTGATTCGCCCGAGCAGTCCGCCTCCGTTGGAGGTTCCGCTTTCCTTCTTGAGCAGTATGGATCCGTCGTAGATCACGTCGGGCGGCGGCGGTTCGCTGAGCACCGCCACGCTTCCCACGTAGATGTCGCCTTCGGCATCGAAGTCACCCTCGCTGTCGTTGACCACGACGTTTCCGCTGGAACCGAAGTCACGTAGGCGAATCAGCGACAAGTCGGCCGTCCGTTCGCTGATGACGAGGGCAGTGGGAGGGCAGTGGGGTCAGAGCGCCTTTAGGCGTTAGTGATTGACTCGCCTGCCACTCTCATGAACACTAACGACTAAAGGCGCTCTGACCCTAAAGCTTCTGGGTCAGGACGATGGACTTGACGTCTCGCGCCCCAGCGGTGACGTGGTCCGGGCGGAGGATCCAGAGGGCGTAGTCCTCGGCTCCAAACGCCTCGATGTCGCCCAGGCTCCCGATGCCTTCGAAGTCGGCGGGATCCAGGGCCCACAGGCGCCATTGCAGATTCCCCTCGATCAGCTCCACGTTGGGCTGGGCAGGATCGGTGGTGAAATCGACATCGAAGTCCTGGCCGGGCTCGGGATCGTCAAGTTCGTCCCAGTCCAGGCAGACTTCCACGGGCGAGACCTCCAGCGGATCCGTAACGCAGGTTTCGGCGTGAACTGCCGGCGGAGCCGCGAAAAGTAGGACCGAAAAAACTCCCGCTACACTGGCGATTTTCAGATTCTTGCTTGTCATCTTGTGTTCTCCGTTGTGCTTGTTACGCGTTTTTTGGGTCAAGGCAGATTGACCGACAGGTGGTCAATCACGATAATTGGTGCAAAGAAGGAGTTTCGATGCACCCTCGGTCTTTGGCCATAATCCTCGCCCTGGCGGCGAACGCTGGCGCCCAAGTCGTCTCATACGAAGCCATCTCCTTTCCGGAGGACGTCGGTTGGGAGCGTGATACTTTCTGCAATCCCGAACGCTCGCTCGTTGACGGATGGCTGGTGCAGCATGTGGAGACGGGAGAGTGCGGCGATCCGCCAGGCGGAGACCGAGACTCCTACACCCGTTCCATCGCCGACTTCGCCGGCGACGATGCGTTCTTCGTCGAATGGCGCGTCTTCACGGACGGATCGAGCTCGGAGATCGACGGAGTAGCGCCCGCAGCACTCGCCGCGGGAGGATTCGCGGGTATCCTCTACCATTTCACTATAGCCAAAGACCTGGTCCGCTTCCTCCGAGATGCGGACTTCCCCATCGTATGGGTGGACATCAAGCCCGGTGTCCCACACACTTACCGCCTGGAACTGTACGGGGACGAATTGTATGTCTGGTACATTGACGGTCAAGTCGTCGATTCCGGAGAGCCCGAGGGCGCCTACCCCGACCTTTTTTCGAGCATTACTTGGCGGGCCAAGTCGTGGTTCCTGGAGAGCACCACACAGTGGGACTACATCCGCTACGGGACGATCCCCCAGGGCGCCAGCGGGGATTTCGACAGCGACGACCACGTGGATCTCGATGACTACTACTTCTTCCGGGACTGCGTCACCGAACCCGACACCGACGCCGGTCCAGGATGCGTCTGGGCCGACTTCGATGCTGACTCCGACGTGGATCTGATCGACTTCGGCCATTTTCAAGCCAACTTCACTGGGCCCGCCGACTGAAAGCATGTGGTGCAATCCCTCCGTTCCTCTCTGGGTGCGATACGCAGCTCGCTCGCCCCGTATCGGGAACCACTCTGCGCTCAGCCCCCCTGAGAATCCAATCACCGATGGGGGCAGTGGGGTCAGAGCGCTTTTAGGCGTTAGTGATTGACTCGCCCATCACTCTCGCGAACACTAACGACTAAAGGCGCTCTGACCTCAAACGCCCCCTGGAGGATAATCAGCCCGTAATCCTCGGCCCCGAAGGCGGTGATGTCCCCCACGTCCCCGATTCCCTCCGGATCAGCCGGATCCAGGGCCCACAGCTGCCAGTCCAGATTCCCCGCGATCAGCTCCACGTTCGGCTGGGCAGGATCGGTGGTGAAATCGACTTGAAAGTCAGTAACGGGCGACGGATCCTCCGGATCATCCCAGTCCAGGCAGACTTCCACCGGCGAGACCTCCGCGGGGTCCGTAACGCAGGTTTCGGCGTGAACTGCCGGCGGAGCCGCGAACAGGAGGACCGAAAAAACTGCCGCCACACTGGCGGTTTTCAGACTCTTGCTTGTCATCTTGAATTCTCCGTTGTTTTTTTTTGCTCGTTATTGGATCAAGGCAGATTGACCGACAGTTGGTCAATCACGATAATCGGTGCAAAGAAGGAGTTCCTATGCACTCTCGGCACCTTGTGCTAGTGCTCGCTCTGGCGGGGACCGCGCACGGGCAGGTTTTCTCATACGAATGTGATTCCTTTCCCGAAGACTCGGGGTGGGAAGTGGTCTCGCAATTCTGCGACCCCGAAACTTGGCTGGATGGTGGCTGGTACTTCCAGCACGTCGAGCCCGGATGCGGCGGACCGCCCGGTGGCGGGCAGGATGAGTACACCAGAGACATCGGTGAATTCGCCGATGAAAGTACGTTCTTTGTCGAATGGGTCGTCGAAACAGATGGATCGAACTCGGAGATCGACGGAGTAGCGCCCGCCGCACTCGCCGCTGGCGGATTTGCTGGGATCCTCTACCACTTCACCATATCCGCAGACCAGGTCCGGTTCCTTCGCGATGCGTCCTTTCCCATTGTCTGGGTTGACATTCAGCCAGACGTCCCCCACACATACCGCTTGGAACTCTACGGCGCGGAGCTCTACATCTGGTTCATTGACGGCCAGGTCATCGATTCCGGAAGACCCGAGGGCGCCTACCCCAACCTCTTTTCGCTCATTAGCTGGCGGGGAAAATCGTGGTACCTGGAGAGCACCACGCAATGGGACTACATTCGCTACGGGACCATCCCCAAGCCCGGCAGCGGGGATTTCGACAGCGACGACGACGTGGATCTGGATGACTACTACTTCTTCCACGACTGCGTCACCGGGCCCAACACCAACGCCGGTCCCGGCTGCGTCTGGGCGGACTTCGATGGCGACTCCGACGTCGATCTGATCGACTTCGGCCATTTTCAAGCCAACTTCACTGGCTCCGCCGACTGAAAGCATGTGGTTCAATCCCTCCGTTCCTCTCGGGGTGCGATACGCAGCTCGCTCGTCCCGTATCGGGAACCAC
>JADFPW010000178.1 GCA_022562105.1 Planctomycetota bacterium | reverse complement strand
CGTAGTCGCGTGCCTTCTTTGCTTTCGTCGAAAGCGAATCCGGATCGCCCGATACGAGGTAGTCCAGCTTCTTTGTGCACCTACTGCGAATAACCATCCCGCGTTCTGCTGCAACTTGCTCGGCATACGATCGGTCGGCGAGGTGACCATTAATACGGGATGTGAGCTTCCCCGTGAAGCAAATGGACTTCCCTTCGATTTCCCGCGTTCTGTCGATGGACGAACAAGTGCTCGCGCGTCCGGACGCAGTTTCGTTCTTGACGTCCTCGAAGAGGTGCCGATAATCTGCAATGGGAACATCGAGTAGGCTTCGTACCTCCTCAAGGTCGTCTTGCTCCGCTTCCGTAACGACCCGATCCTGCCATGCCAAACGAAGGAGGTCGCGTAGGTACGTGCGATGTGCTCTCAGCACCTCCTCACGAGACAGCCCCAGCTCACTGGCTAGGGAAAGCAGGCCATCGGCCTCTTCTGCCGTAACGCGCCGGTCCTCCAGTACCCGGTCAAGAAGTGCCAAGTATTCTTCGATATCGTGCGTAACGTGAATGATTATCGGAAGCTTCGCCACGAGGCGCGCTATGTAAGAGTCCTCCGCTTTCCGGATTCCAATGGCGCCCGAACGCGTAACTGACTTCCCGCTAACCGGCACCTGCGGCCACAGTAGGTTTTCAACTGTTTCACCCCGTACCCCAAGGTCCGAAAGAGAAAGTTCATTCGACCCGCCGAGGCTCGTCACACACATCGTCAAAAGGGTCGCTGTAGCTCGCGCATCCGCATGAGCACAATGCGCTTCTTCGTACGAGATGTGGAAATACTTACACAACTCTTCCAGTTTCCGGCTTGGAATGCCTGGATCGGCTTTTCTTGCTAATCGCATAGTATCTACATATGGGATCTGAGGCATATCGTATCCGGCTCGTCTCAGTTCCGCTTGTAGAAATCGCATGTCAAAGCAAGCGTTGTGGGCGACGAAGACCGCACCTGCTATCCTTGACACTACGTCACCTGCGATCTCCGCAAACTGTGGCGCCTCTTTCACGTCGCGCGCCGTAAGTCCGTGAATGTGCGTCGGACCGATGTCACGCTGCCGCTTCATGCTCGGGCTTGTCACATGCCTGGCACTTGCCCTCGGTATTCGTGGCGTCTTCGCCGACCCCGGCACACCCACCTTGCCCGGCGATTGCGATTTTAGCTGGCAGGTGGACATGGATGACTACAACAAGCTCCCGGCCTGTACCGCCGGGCCGAACGTGCCGGTCGACGAGGACTGCGCCTGTTTCGACCTGGACCAGGACGGCGACGTCGACCTGCAGGATTTCGGCCGGTTCCAGTTGTGGTATACCGGGGCCGCATTCCAGGTGATCGAGATCGTCGACGACAACGCGGACGGAACCGAGGTGAATCAATCGGAGTGGCTGCCGGACGGGTTTCCCGATGACCGCAACGGGATGGGCGCCGGCGGCGGTGGGGACGTCTACGATATCGGTCTGCACTTTCAACTGCCCGACGTTTCAGCCGGGCAGCAGTTCAAGTATGCCCGACTGGCGGTTCCGGCGACGGACAACGGGACGGTGACCGAGTCGGCCACCCTGCGTATCGTGGGCGTGGCGGCTGACAGCCCGCCGGATTTTACGAGCTTTCGCCCCTCGGAGATGCCCAAGACGGACTCGTCGGTCAATTGGGTGCTGAGTGAAGCCTGGCCGGGAAGCGAAGACGATTTCGACTGCACCCCAGTGTGGCGCAATGGGCCGGACATCTCACCGATCATCAACGAGATTCTATCGAGCCCGACCTGGGGAGGTGGTCCACAAGGCAAGACGCTGGTACTGGTGATCGAGGACGACGGTTCACCGGCGAACAACTTCCTGTCTTTCCAGGATTACCGGGAGATCAACGATCCGGACTGCCTGGGCACGGTGTCGGCCCGACTGGAGTTGTATCGCACAGTGGGTTCCACGTTCATCGCCCGCGAGCTGCTGGGTCGGCTCACGGATCATTCCGTCACGGTGCACGCCCTTTCGCTGTTGACGTTGGAAGTTTACTTCGAGGTTGGCGTGTCCCCCGGCGTCTACACTGCCCAGACGTCGCCCGTGGAATATCCCGGCGGGGTTCCCATGGTGGCCAAGATCGATAGCCTGGATCCCAATACCCGCTACTACTACCGCATGCGCTATCGCCAGCCGGAGGACGCGACCTATCAGGCCGGCGTGGAACGAACATTCCACACTCAGCGACCGCCGGGGAGCGGTTTTGTCTTTACCGTGCAGGCCGATTCCCACGGAGTGGGACTGCTCCGCGTCCAGGACACCGCCCGCCTTGCCCAGTATCAGCTGACGGTCTTGAACGCCTTCGCGGACGAACCGGATTTCCACTTGTCGCTGGGAGATTTCGGCGGCACCGAGGTCGCCGCCCGCGGCCGATCGGTATTGGATTTTCAGGAGGCGGTGCATCGTAACCTTTTGCAACGGCCGATGATGGACATCATGTGTCACTCGGCCGGTTTCTATCGGGCGGTGGGCAACCACGAGGGTGAGCAGGGGTGGTATCTGGACGGAACCGCCGACAACCTGGCCATCTGGTGCGCCAACGCCCGGAAGTTCGCCTACCCCAATCCCGCCCCGGACGACTTCTACACCGGCAACACCGAGGAGCGTGAGTTTACGGGTCTGCTGGACGACTACTATGCGTGGGAGTGGGGCGATGCCCTGTTCGTGGTGATCGATCCCTACGCCTACACGTTCGTCAAGCCGCACACTCCCAGCGGCAGCCAGGACAATTGGGATTGGTCGCTGGGCTTGGAGCAGTATCAATGGCTGCGGGATACATTGGCCGGCAGCGACGCCACGTTCAAGTTCGTATTCACCCACCAGTTGGCCGGTGGAACCACGACGTACGGTCGTGGAGGCATCGAGGCGGCCAGCCATGCCCTGGGTGGCGTCGGCTCGTTCGAATGGGGTGGGGAAAACCTCGACGGCACGTGGGGATTCGACGAGAAGCGACCCGGCTGGGAGACGCCGGTCCATCAGCTCATGGCCGAAAACAATGTGACCATCTTCTTCCACGGTCACGACCACTTCTTCGCCAAGCAGGATCTGGACGGCATCGTGTATCAGGAAGTCCCCATGCCCGGCCATCTCCAGGATGAAGGCACCTACGAGGGCGCCGGGTACGTCTACGGGGACATCCTCGTCAATTCCGGGCATATTCGTGTCACCGTCTCTCCCTGCGAGATTATCGCCGAGTACGTCCGCGCGTTTCTGCCGGGCGACGGGGAGAACGGGGTGGTGTCCTACGCCTACACGATTCCAGGGGTCGGCGGGACGTGCGGGGCAAGCGGGTCGGACGGCGCGGCGCAACCCGCTACGGGCGGGCGGAGCGTCACCATATACCGGGGCGAGGACACGGTGACGTTGGAGCCATACGATCTGGCGTCGCAGATTGGCCTGTGCTGCTACACCGACGGCACGTCGGTGGGTGATATGGAACGTCTTGAGTGCCGCCTGCAGGGTGGCCACTTCACCCTGGACGATGAGTGCTGGATCGATCCCTGCCAGGAGGATCACCGTCACGAGACCGACGACGGTTCGCAACACTGAGAAAACGAGGGTCTGTGAATAGCCATGAAACACGCAATCATTCTGGTCGCCGTTGCCGTCCTTCTGTCCGTCGCCCACTCATTGGCTCACGCCCAGGGAAACCCCTGCATAGACATCCCAGACTGGCCATGTGATCCCCTTCCAGCGTTTAACCCGGCGGTTGGAGTTGATTGCGACGAGCCGGGCAACGGACCGGGTGACCTATTCCCGGGGTACCCGACCAACCTGACTCCGCTGACCGAGTTTGATCCCGGCCAGACTTATGGTGGTCAACCGGGTCGCTTGTACACCGACGGTTCGACCCCGACCAACATCCCGCCGCCGGTCTTGGGCGACCACTTGGCGTGCATGTCAGAGGCGATCGAACCGGTCGGCCCGGATTCGGATCCCATCGTGTTCATGATCTTCGGAGTCTCCAACACCAATCAGCAAGCTGCGGTCGCCCAACTGATGACCCAACAGAGGGGCATTCAGAGCGATCGCGTGATCTGGGTCAACGGCGCCAAGTCCGGCATAGATCTTTGTCAGGCGAACGACAACTGGCCCATCGTGTTGCAAACGCAAAGGGAACGGCTCGAGGCGGCCGGCATCACGGCGCAGGCGGGCGGTGTGTATCCGCAAGTTCAGGCCGCTTGGGTGAGGTACGGGGCGAAACGCGACACATGCCCGGGATACCCTCCCGATTTCCCGGCAAACGCCAGCTTCTTTCGCGCCGAGATGGCTTCGTTGGTGTACGACCGCATGCTCGTACACTATCCGAACCTGAAGGTGATTTACTTCTCTTCTTCCCCCTTACTGGGACATCATTTCGCTGAGTTCTCAGACTACGAGTTGGCATGGGGTGTGCGTATGCTCATCGAGGATCACGTCAGCAATCTCGACGGCGACGCCTGTGATACTGAGTGCGTCGCGACGTCAGTGAATGACCCGCTTTGCGAGGGGCCGGCCCTGGCCTGGGGACCGTACCTGTGGGTGAATGGAAACTGCCTCGCGGACCCGGAAGAAACCGTCGACGGGCGGCTTAACGGTGTGGATTACAGCACCTACTACTACACCAAGGAAGACTCCGAGACCAATTGCCGTCCGAACTGGGAGGGACTGGAGAACTCCAGCGAGGTGATGTGTGGTTGGGACTGTGATGCGTGGCAGGATCCCGCTGAGCTCCCTGGCTGTAATGTGCACCCCAGCCCGATCGGCGAACAGAAAGTCGCCGGCCTGCTGGTGGACTTCCTCCAACACAACGAGCACACCGCCATGTGGTACCCCGTCCAGCCCGACGAGACGACCGGACGCAGGATCGTGGCCGCTTCCGAAGACGCGTGGACGGACGAATCCGCCCCGACCGCACCGGGGGCCAACGGCGATACGCGCTACCTGTTCAGCACCCCCGGGACGAACAACGATGCCAAGCACGCTTTCATGAAGTTCCGCATCCCGGCTGGCGTCTCGGCCGATGGGCTCGTCCGGGTGGCCCTGATGCTCATGGTGGGCGAGAAGGTATCGCCCCTGCCGGGCACGATTTACTACACCACCGACACCGATGATAACTCGTGGACCGAGACCACCCTGGACTGGGACTGGGAGGCGGCCAACATCAATCTGAATGACTTGCAGAGCTTCAGTATGCCGTCGACGGGCGGGCGGGGTGCGATGGTGAATATCGACGTGACGGCCATCATCCGCGACGCCATCGCCGCGGCGAAAGATGACCTCACGTTCATCTACGTCAGCGATAGCGAATGCCCGGAAGGAGCGACCCGGGGATGCACGCTTTATGCGAGCGAACTACACGATCACGAGATCAACGAGTGGCACACCACCAGCCCTTACGCCGGCCCGCGGCTGATCATGGTTACGAGTTGCCAGGGCGACGCCAACCGAGACGGCGTAGTGGACCCGCTGGATACCGGATTCGTGCTGGCCCGATTCGGGTGTTCCGTGGAGTCCGGCGACCCCGACTGCCAAAGGGCCGACCAGAACGAGGACGGAGAGGTAGATCCTCTGGACGCCGGCTTTGTGCTGGCTCGTCTTGGACAATGCCTCTAGCTAGTACTACAATGCCAGCGCCTATCCCAATACCTGCCCGGCGAAGATTTGGTCCTGGAGTATGACTCGTTTCGCACTGCGTTTCAAGGGTGAGTGGGACCGCGCGAGCTGAAGCTAGCGGCTCGATGGTCGGGATCTACCCTTTAATCACGCCGATCGGCCGGAGGCGGGCCACCCGGTGGCTGATTCCCGCCTGGTGCAATACATCGACCACCTGCATGACGTCCTTGTACGCATCGGGCTGCTCCTCCTCCAACCCGGTTCGACCGCGGCAACGAGCGATTACGCCGCGGGCCAGCAACTCGTTGCGAATGGATCGTCCCTTGCTGGCTCGAATAGCTGCACCGCGCGACATGCGTCGACCCGCGCCATGGCAGGAACTGCCGAACGTCTGGCTCATCGATTCAGCCCGTCCGACCAGCACATAGCTGTAGCGGCCCATGTCGCCGGGCACGAGCACCGGCTGGCCCGTCGCCTGGTAGCGTTGAGGTAGCTCCGGATGGCCGGGCGGAAACGCTCGGGTTGCGCCCTTGCGATGCACGCACAGCATCTTTTGTCGCCCATCGACTTCGTACGGCTCGGTCTTGGCGATGTTGTGGGCTACGTCGTACAGCAGCGTCATGCCCAAACGCTCAGCCGGCTGCTCAAACACCTCGGCAAACACCTCCCGGGCCAGGTGGGTCATGATCTGCCGATTGCACCAGGCGTAGTTAGCGGCCGCTCGCATGGCCCCGAGGTACCGCCGACCTTCATCGGATCGGATGGGGGCGCAGGCCAGTTGTCTGTCAGGCAGATGGATCCCGTATTTCTCGGGGACGCCGCGCAGATCCTTCAGCGCATCCTCACACACCTGGTATCCCAGCCCCCGGGATCCGGAGTGGATCATCACCGTTACGTTGCCCTCCACCAGGCCGAGTGCCGCCGCCACTTTCGGATCGTCCACCCGATCGACAACCTGGACTTCCATGAAGTGATTGCCACTGCCCAGCGTGCCGCATTGGTCGGCCCCGCGCTCGAAGGCCCGAGGCGAGACGAAGTCGGGTCGAGCATCGGCCATCCGCCCGCCGCCTTCGGTGGCGTCTATGTCGGAATCCCACCCGTGGCCTCGGCTGACCACGTAGCTCGATCCCTCCTCCATCAGGCGAGCAAGCTCCTTGCGGGTGAACTTGACCTTTCCTCGCCGCCCCACACCGCAGGGAACGGTGGCAAAGAGCCTATCGACCAGACGTTCGATGCGTGGATGGGCGTCTTTCTCGGTAATGTTGGTGCGGATCAAGCGGACCCCGCAGTTGATGTCGTACCCCACCCCGCCCGGGCTGATGACGCCGCCGTTGTCCGGATCGGTGGCCGCCACGCCGCCGATGCAGAACCCGTACCCCCAGTGGATGTCCGGCATGGCCAGCGAATGGCCCACGATCCCCGGCAGGCAGGCGACGTTGGCGACCTGTTCGGGCGATTGGTCGCCCCGGATGGCGTCGATCAGTCGGTCGTCGGCGTAGATCAGTCCGTCCACCAGCATGCCCGGCTTGTACGACTTGGGTATGCGCCATCGACAGGCGTCCACGCGCTCCAGTGGTCCTGTGTATCTCTGGGCCATGATCTCTAAATGTCCACGATGATCGTCGCTCGGTAGCCGTTCGCTACCCGCTCGATAGCCAGCTGGTGATAGGTGATCGCCTTCACTTCCCGGTCAAGACTGGATCGTTCCTCGTCGATTGGCCGGGTCTCCAACGTGGCCGCCAGACGTCTTGCGTTGAACTCCTCGACGCCCACCGCGACCACCATTCGCCGGCTGCACTCCATCCACATCAGCACTTCGGTCAGGTAGTCTCGCAGCAGCAGCGCTTCGTCGTCACCCGTCAAATCGACGGATGCGGTCTCGGCTTCGCCGCTGGGCACCAGTTCGCCGACCGCGGCATAAAGCCCCTCGGTCGCCGGGTGAAGTAGCTCGGCCGGCGTTGCGGCGAAGACCCTGATCCCGATGTCGGCGGTATGGTCAAACAGTTCGTATGATGGCTCCATGAGAACCTTGGTCACCTGCATGTGCAGTGAGGCGTCACGCGTGCCAGAAGCTGAGTACCCGATCAACCTCTTCTTTGCTCCCGATGATAAGCGGAGTGCGCTCGTGCAGCGAGGTGGGCTGCTTGTCCAGGATGCGCGTTCGCCCGTCGGTGGCGGCGCCGCCGGCTTGCTCAGCCAGGAAGGCCAGCGGATTGGCTTCGTAGAGCAGGCGCAGCTTCCCCTCCGGTGCCTTGAGGGTGGGGGGATAAAGGAACACCCCGCCGCGCAGAAGCGTTCGATGGAAGTCGGCCACCAAGGAGCCGATGTAACGCAGACTGTATCCGCCGCCGTCTCCCTTGGCCCAGGTGAGGTAGTCCTGAACGCCCTGGGGGAACGATGGAGAGTAGGCTTCGTTTACGCTGTACATTTTGCCGGCCGCCGGCATGCGCACGTGTTCCCGGAAGAGCACGAACGCTCCGATCGACGGATCGAGGGTGAACATATGCACTCCGCTGCCCGTGGTGTAGGCCAGGACCGTGCTGCTGCCGTACACCACATACCCGGCGGCGACCTGCTTGACGCCCTTCTGCAGGATGTGCGGCAGGGGGCCATCGCATGTCTTAGCGTCCGGCAAGCAGCGCAGAATCGAGAAGATGGTCCCAATGGAGACGTTGACGTCGATATTGCTCGAGCCATCGAGCGGATCGAAGAGCACGACGTACTTGGCTTTGGCGCCCGGCTCGCGCACCACGCGAGGCTCATCGTCCTCCTCGGAGACCAGGATCCCGACCGTCTCTCGATACCCCAGACATCGACAGATGATTTGGTTGGCCAACTCGTCGAGCTTCTGGACATCCTCGCCCTGAACGTTGGTCCGCTGGGCGCTGCCCAGAACATTGGCTATCCCCGCCTTGTTGACGTACGATTGGATGATCTTGGTAGCCAGGGTGATGCCCGACAGGAGCCAACTGAACTCTCCACTGGCGGTCGGGTGAGCCTTCTGGGCTTCCTGGATGTGTTGGCCTACGGTGACCAGTTCATTGTGTCGGCGCTCATCCATTGCGGTATCCGTTCCAAACGCGGCGTCACGTCGTGCCGGTCGATTCGATTCCCCTCCCGACTGCGCTCGACGCTCTCTCGATGGCCGTCGTGCAGATTACCGGTCCCAGCCGGAACGCGCCGGCCTGAAAGGCGTCCCCGTGGCGGATCCCAGCTCCGCGGGCAACACCACGATCGGCTCGATCAGGGCGATCAGTGCTCAAAGCTACCGCCAGCCGATGTACTTTTCAACGGGCGCCGCCATGCGCCGCGACCGGCGTCCGTCGGCTGGCTTGTGGCACAGGTTTGGAACCTGTGAAACCCACCGGTTGAAAACCAATACTGTCCGGGATTCTCCGATACCCACCGGACACCTGACACCTGACACCTGATACCTAACAGATTCCGTACTTGCGCCAGGGGCGCCCTTGTGCTCTAGTAGGCCGCATGGCACGCAGGCCCAACCCCGGTACCCCACGCCCGGCCCCGATCCCCATCCCCAA
>JADFPW010000177.1 GCA_022562105.1 Planctomycetota bacterium | reverse complement strand
CTTCTCCCGGGACTACACCCAGTTGCCCAAACCCGAAATCCCTGTGGCCAGCGACTATGCCTATGGGGTAAGCATTCCCGCGGGCGAGGTGATGCAGCTCTCCAAGCTCCGTTCTACGGCGATGATTGCGGACAATTTTGTGGCTTCAGACCTCGGGGAGGGTTGGGGGCTCGGCCATTGGTCGCATCGGACGGGATACAACGTGGCCTTTCCTGACGGGAGCGTCTCGTTCTACGCGGACCCCGATGAACTGATCGCTAAGGCCGAGATCGCGTACGACTACTTGGACGACGGTTCGATCTGGGATTTACTTACCGTCGGAAATCCGCCCGAAAACGCCTGCGGGGATGAGTGCGAGATCTATCAAGCCTGGCTGGCTTTCAGCTTGAATCTAAGCGATCCGTTCGGAGACCAATCGCAATAGCCAGCGCCGGGCCGTGATTCGCATCGAGGGGATTGCAGCGACACTTCCGGGGGTTAGTGGAAAGGCGAGAGAGCACCGGTAAACCCGGCAGGCCGCGCTATGACACTTCGCAATCGTCTTACGATCACGTTTCTAGCCCTCTTTTGCACGGCCTTGTCGGCCCTGGTGCTGGTGTTCTACCGCGTGGGGGAACTCCCGAGGCTGGCGTTTCTTGAATCCGAGCTGACCCACAAGTCCGCGGCCATTATCCGTCTGCGGGCTGAGCTTGAGCCATGGCAGGATCCGTCTGCAACGGATTCGCCCACCGCTCTGCTGGCCGACGAGGGTCTGGCCGACATGGTGGCGGAGAGCATTGGTGAGGCCCTGGTTCCGCCACACGGACTGCCGTGGTTTGATTCCAAGGGTCAAACGAAGGCTAACGCGGCTAGGACGGCGCTTCGAGGCGTGATCGAGACGCGGCTACAGGACACGGAACTGGTGCGAACCTTGCGCCTTCGCCTTGTGGCGGTCCGGCTCGAATACGATCAGTGGTCGGCGGACGTGCAGGGTCAGGTCGCGGATGCGGGTTTGGCAGTGGTATGGTGGGCTGCGGGATTGTGTGTTCTGATCACCGCCGAGCTGGGCATTTTCTGGCTACTGATTCGTCGCTGGACCATTTATCCGATCACGGCGCTGGCCCGAGAGACGCAGCGGATGCGCGGCGGCGAGTCCGAAGTTCGCCTGCCGGTGACCCGCCATGATGAGCTCGGGCAATTGGCTGCCAGCTTCAACGACTTGGTGGCTCGTCTCCAGGAACATCAACGCCAACTGGCCAACACCCGTAAGCAGGCCGCTATCGGCGAGATCAGCTCCGGGGTTGCTCACGGAATGAGGAATCCGCTGGCCGTCATTCGCCTGACCGCCCAGCGGCTCGAGCAATCCGGCGCCATGGGCCGAAACGAGTTGGCCATGCTCAGCGAGATCATTCAGCAAGTGGATCGAGTGGACGCCCGCATCACACGTTTGCTGCGTTTTGCCAGCTCAGTCCACCTGCGCTACGAGCCCGTGGAGTTCGAGTGGCTATCGAACGCGGTGCGCCGGGAGTCACAAGCCGCCCTTCGGGAGCGAGGCGTGTCGTTGGTCGTCGTCGACGACACCTGCGGGACGGCGTGTCCGATCGACCCCGATCTGGCTGTCCAGGCTGTTGTCGAGTGTGTCTCCAACAGCGCCATCCACTCATGTCCCGGAGCTGAGGTCGTGCTGCGCGGTCGAACGATTGGTGAGGGCAACGGCCAGCCTCCGGAATGGGTGGTGTCCATCGAGGATCGAGGACGAGGAATCGATCAGAAGGCGGTGGATAACATCTTCGATCTGTTCTTCACCATGCGTGAGGACGGCACGGGGGTGGGGTTGTCCATGGTCAAGAAGATCTTGGATCAGCATCGCGGACGTATCGAGATTCAGTCACAGCTCGGGCAGGGGACGACGATCCAGCTCATCTGGCCCCTAAAGGTCGACGGCAGCTCGTTGAGTCACGCCGAGGAACTTGCCCTGGAGGATCCTCTCAAACCTGGAACCGACCCTGCTCGTACCTAGCAGTCCGTTTAACTACCTGATCTCCGCCACCTTTGCGGGCGGAAATCGCGGCCGTGGACACCCAGTTGCGTATCCAAGGCCGGCGAGGCGCTCCGCCGACGGCGGACTACTTCTTCAACAGGCTAGGCGCGTCCACCATCGATTGATCGGGACGCCCGGACGCCTGCCCGGACGTGCGCTGAGCCGTCAGTGAGCACGCGCTGACGGATCGGGTCTGTCGTCCGCGATTCCTGGGGCAAACGCAGTTCGCGTTCGTCACGACCGGTTAACGGCCGGGTCGACGTGCTACCAGGATTGAAAACGCTGATCGTGTCGGTCGGTGCGACGCCGCGAGGCTGTGGAGCGAACCTCTGGCCCGATTCCCCTGGATCGGCTTAAGGGCAGATCCGGTTCCTCTCGATACTCACGAACGAGAGCGGCACGCCCGGTGTCCGCGCAGTTTCTCGTAGGAACCGATCCACGTGACCGCACTGGACACCCATTTCGACGTAACCCGTCTCGCCTCGGATCGGGGCGGCTCCAATCCCTATCAGGAACTAGCCGCCCTGGGCATGCATGGTGACCGTATATCTGACCCGCAAGTTCTGCTACGGGCTGCTCAGCTCTACGTTCAGTTGGGATTGGCGGCCTCAGCGCGGGAACTGCTTGCCGGGATCCCGGAGAATGGCCATTCCGCCGAGCGAGCCGCCTTGATCGAGATGTTGATCTCCGCCCGCGACGGGCGAATCAGTTGGGGCACGTGCAACGGACGATTCCGCCGAAACATCGATGCATGGGCTGCCCGCTGCCCGGAAGCCGGTGAGCTACCGTCCATTTGGGACGCCGTTCAGGATAAATACCAGTTGTACCGGACCGTTGACGGAAACTACCAGCTTCGCTCAACGCCCGAGACCGGCGGGGGCCGATGGCTCTCCGCCCTGGCAGATCATCGCCGACTCGACGAAGCCCGCCCGCTGCCTTACGACGAGAAGAGCCTGATGCCGGCGCCGTGCGTGTTCGAAGGGCTCGGCTTCGGTTGGTACTTTCGCCGTGTCCACGAGGCCACCCAACACACCTTCCTCAACTTCAGCGCGCCGCTGTTTGTCGTCGAGCCTGACCCCATCTGGTTCGCTATCTCGCTTCACCTGCACGACTGGCGTGACGTACTGGGCGATCCGCGGGTCATGCTCTTTGTCGGATCGGATGCGATTCCGCGTTTCGAGCGGGCCCTGAACGCCGACCGCGACCTGCAGCTTCCGGGCGCGCATGTCTACGGCCATGCATGGAACGTCACTCGCGATGGGAGCGTCATCAAGGCGGTCGAACGAGCGGGTCGGCGACGTGAACGCCTCAACCGACGCAGCCTGGGCCGCATGCAGGCGCGCTACGCGGATCGCACGGCGATGTACTGGGCACAGCGCTTCGCGACCGCGCTAAACGGGGATGGCCCACCACTGCGCATTCTGGCCGTCACCAGCCGGTACACCACGTTTCTTCAATACTCGATGCGGGACGCGGTGCACGCCCTGGAGTCATTGGGCCACCGGACGAAACTCCTCATCGAGCCGTCGGACCATCACGCTTTGGGTAGCGCGAGCTACCATCGTGCGATCCTGGACTTCGATCCGGACCTGTACTTCATTCTCGATCACCTGCGTTACAGCCATCGTCGCCATCTTCCGGATAATCTCCCGATGTTCACCTGGGACCAGGATCTACTGCCGCACGTGTTCACCCGCCAGCACATCGCCCAACAGGGTCCGCTCGATGTGATCGGCGGGATCACCAAGCGCCACTGCGTCACCGGGCTGGGTTGTGACGAGCAGCGCTATTGCAACGCGATCATGCCGACGGACCCGGACGTTTACAGCGCTGAACCCCTGCCGGACGAGGATCTGAAGCCTTACCGCTGCGATGTCTCGTACGTCAGCAATGCCTCCCAGACCGCAGCTTCGTTTCACGAGCAGGAGCGTGCCAAGCTCGATGACCCGCGTGGAAAGCGCCTGCTCGATGTTTTGTACGAGGGAGTGATTCGCTTGGCGCAACAGGGATTGGTGGGCATGGACGGGCGGCGACGCCGTCTGCTGGCCGATGCGCAACGGCGCACGGGTACGACGATCCAAAACGACGATCTGCTCAACTACCTGGAAAACTGGTATCTGTGGAGACTGGGCGACCGCATATATCGCCACCAGGCCCTGGAATGGGTAGCCGACTGGGTCCAGCGTACTGGGCGTCGGTTCCACCTCTACGGCCGAGGCTGGGATACCCATCCGCGATTCGCCGCGTACGCCCGTGGCGTGGCCCAGAACGGTCGGGAGCTTCGGTGCGTTTACCAGGCGACGGCGATCAACTTGCAGATCATGCCCAGTGGTTTCATCCATCAGCGATCCATGGACGGGTTGGCGGCTGGCGGCTTTTTCCTGACTCGATCCACTCCGGCCGACCACAACACGGTTCCAATCCGCCGGGTGTTGGGCCGCCTCGAGGCGGTCGGCGCCGCCGGTTTGGATGACCCACGCGCCGCCGCGGACACCGAATTGCAGTTGGCGTTGCGTGAATACGAACGGCAAACGGGCCACAAGTGGGATCCGGCGGACGAGCACTATCTGACCACGCTGCGCATCGCCGCGGAGCAACCGGCCGCCGGTGAGGTGTTTCCGGAGTTCGGCACGGTATTGTTCAACAACGGCGACGAGTTCGCCGATCGGGCGGAGCACTTCCTGAGTCAACCCAGCCTGCGTCGATCTGTGGCCGACCGAATGCGCCGAATCGTGTTGGAGCGATTCACATACCAGCGAACGATGGAACGATTCCTGCACTTTATGCGCGACTACCTCGCCCGGATGGCGAGCCGACCGGACGTCGCGGGTGGAGACGCCCCATGAGAGGCTCGTCGCAGGCGCATGACGATTACCGACAATCCACCTGCCTGTGAGGCGACCCACTGTCGGACCGACAACTGGGCAGATCAATCTTCTAATCGCGAATGATGTCGCGCATCCGTAGGTCGCATCGCAACGGCTGTGTCTGTCGCGTTGATGTCGTTCTCTCGCTCGCACAAGTGGGAATGATCGGCCACAAACTCCTTCCACACGTCACGAAGATCCGTATAGGTCGGGTGGCAAAAGTCGTCGAAACCCAGGATTCCGCCGGGTGCAAGGTGGGTAATCACGCTATCAAGGTCGGCCCGAGCGTTGATGGGGCCTGGAGTTCAGGCGGGACGCCGGGTCATCCGGCGCAGAAAGAAAGCCGGCGACGAGATGGTTTCCCGCCGCCGGCCTTGCTGAGTGGCTTTATGAAGGTTCTGCGAATCGCTACGCTGACCCTACGGCCAGATTAGCGAGTCGGTGTTTGCATGCCTATCGCCGAACGTTAGCTGTCCGGGGAACGGATCCGATGGCCCACCGCTAGTACCCTCGGGGTGCGAACCGATGAAGCGACCCACGAAAGAGGCGTCGCGGTCCATGAGGGAGTAGATGTTGTCGCCATCGATTCCCACGAGCGGCTTTCGCTCAAAACTGGCGTGGCCGTCCGCGTACAGCACGTTCTGCCCCTCGCCGGCGCTGGTTCCGCCGTGGTTCGGCGAGTTGTAGGGCTGCCACAGACGGGGGGCTGTTTGCTGATCGAAGTCGTCGGGCGGCATCCCACTGCTGACCGAGTAGGGGCCGTGATCGGCGCCGAGCGGCATCCGCGGATCGATGTTTTCCGAGGCGCGGGTCTCGCGGGGTCCGAACGGAACCTGATACCCGTAGCTGATATTGGCTGCGGAGAAGAAATCGTAGAACAGGTCGATCTGTTCGGTAAGGTCGGCGTTGTCACCACTGCTGGGGCAGATGAATTGCTTGGCGGTGGTCTCGCCGCTGCGTACCAGCAACCAGTACGCCCTGGTCACCGAGAGCTCGACGGTTGGCTTGTCTCCTAGGGCGGATTGCGACTCCGTAAGGCGGTTGGGAGTACCCTGGCAGGGGTCGTCGATTTCTGCGCAGTCGCCGCCCGGCATGGGGGGAATGCCCGTGTACACGATTGCCGGATCAACGCCCAAAACCCCCTCATCGAACGACGGCGTCGGCCAGTTTTCCTCGTTCTCGTTGGCGTAGATCTTCATCGACGTGGCAATCCCCTTCATGTTGGCGGCGCAGACCAAGCGCTTGGCCAACTCTCGCGCCCGAGCCAAGCTGGGCAGCAAGATGGAGATCAGCAGAGCGATGATGGCCACCACGACCAACAGCTCAATTAGCGTGAAACCCTTGCTAGTCTTCCTCATGGAACTTCTCCTCTGTGCTTGACGCACTTTTCAAAACTGTTCGAGCTGCCCGGGGTCACGCCGTCGAGGTCTAGTGTCGACGGTATGGAACGCATGACTCCGATCAAGTGCTGCCTGGATGGGCAGCCCGGAAAACGACACGTTTTTCGATCGGCGATCGCCTCCCGGTCAGCTCGGCTCCGTACCCGCTACAACGCGCAGCAGGTAATCTAGCCACTCAGCATCGGGCCTGTCAAGCGCTACGGCTTGGCTGCCCGTTCTTGCTCTTGATACTGACGTCCGCGCCTGGCCCCGAGGAACCACGTCCCGATGGCCCACGCCGGAGATCGCAGCCTGGATCTCGTGCAGCCGATCCGCTGCTCCGGCCACTGGCTGCCTAACCCAACCGAAGACGAGACGCCGGCAGCCGGTGTCTCCAGCCGAAGCCGGAACGCACGAACGGCGGCCTGGCGCAGCATCGCGGCAGCGCGCGGGCACCTATAGCGCAGACTACGTTAGTGATCTAGGAGAATTGCGGAAACGGAGGAAAACAAACGATAGCAGCTCTAAACGCAAGAGCGATCAGTATGAATATCTTGCCTAATGAACCTTGGATCAGCAATGAATCGCGATATAGATAACCCGCAACGTCCTCCCGATACCATACGCATTCTCGGACAAATGATACCACCCCCTTGAGGCCATGTCAATCGCCCAGCGGCCTAAATCGAGCAAAAAATTGCCCGGTCCGGGATCAGGCCGATACGCTCAGGCGGCGAGTGGCGATCTTGTGCCGCTCGTGGGTGCCCAGACCACGGGCGGCTGCGGGGGCAAAATAGGCGATCTGGCCATGGCTGGCGACCACCGAGCCCAACCCCTTCCCGGCCCGCACGTCATCAAGCAGGGCAAGGGCGATCGTGTCCACGGTGAGGGGTTTCTGTCCCAGAATCATGGCGCCCACGGGCTCGGTGAACTCCAGCCGGGCTTGTGGGCCCCGATCCCAGACGACTCGTAGGGCGTTCACGATGTTCAGCCTGAGCTTGGATCTGATTTCCGGAAGGGCCACGATGTCCGCGACGTACGGGCTGCACCCCTGACCATGAAATCGGGCGGGGTGTTTGACCAGGGCGTGGGAGAGGTTCTTCAAGCAGCAGGTGAGCCCGGCGATGTTGTGATTCTTCAGGAAGGGCACGTTGATGATGGCATCGATGTCCCCCAGGGCGCTGGCCAAGTGGTCCTTTCCGCTGCCGAAGTCGGTTTCCACGGCCTCCCAGCCTTGGTGGGGGGGGATGCATCCAAGCTGCCGGCAGAGGGCTTGTGGGACTTCCATGAGCGTGAGCTGCTGGGGCTCGAAGCCGGCATCGCCGAGTGATGCCACGAGCGTCTCGGCCATCGGTGCGGTGGTTCCAATGCCTCCGGCGCCGGATTGATTGAACTTCAGGACGATTCGTTCGTCCGGCTCGAGCAGCCGATGCCAAGCGTCTGGCACGGTGGTCGTCCCGGTCAGTTCGAGCAGGGCGCTGCCCAGCATCTCGGCGAGGATTTTGGGGTGGGTTCGGTTGCCTACGATGACGTTTGGGGATTGGACTCGAACGACATCCGGCGTGGGCATGTGGCACTGCGCTAGAGCGGTGGCATCGGCCTCTGGAGCAGTGCCCCCGGCAGGCGGTTTGGTGTCGTCACCGGCCAGGGCCTCGATCGTGGGCCCGACGGCGGCCAGGAGGGCGCAATCCCGGATGAACTCGCGGCGGGTCGGGACCGGGCGCGCCGGGGCGTTACCGGTGTCCGTCCGGCTCGTAGCGTGATGCGGCTGTGGTTCTCCGCGTTTCATCCAACTGTGCATATCGGTTTGCTGTGCGGGTATGCGCCACCCGGGATCGCGGGGTTGCTTGACGAGGAATGGTCCCTGTCGCTGTGGTGATTGTGCGGCTATCATGGTGGGTTGACGGCGGAGAGTGCTGCCGGCAGTGGCGATGCAGCGGCCGGCGTTGCCCGGAGGTGGGGATGCCTCGACCGACTCGATTCAAACACGCGATCTACGAATCGGCGACCAAGCTCTTCAGCGAGCGAGGCGTCTCGGGGACCGGTATTCGTGAAATCGCTCGTCAGGCCGGTGTCAGCGAGGCTGCCCTGTACCGTCATTGGAAGGGCAAACAGCAGTTGGCCCGGGAGATTTTCGTCCAGGGAATGGCCGACCTGCACACCGCCCTGGTGACCGAAGTGCCCACCGCGGGTCCGGTGTCGCTGAGCGTTCTGGCGACGGTTCGGATTTTCTTCGAGGCCTTCGACGAGAATCCGGAGGTCTTTCACTACGTGCTGCTCTCGGAGCACGAGTTGTGGCGGACGATCGACGCGGACGTGCCCAACCCGGTCTCTTTTTGGTTCGACTTGCTTCGCGGGCGCGTGGGTGAGTTCGATCTACCGCCGGAGCTTTCCAACGAGCTCCTCGGCCCGATCACGTTGGGCATGATCCTGCGCCCGAGCATCGCCGCGGCGTACGGAAGCGTCGCCCAGCCGTTGGCTTCCCATGCAACGACGGTCAGTCATGCGATCTGTCGAGTGATCGGCGTGCCGTGGACTGCACCTGCTGACACTGCGGGCTAGGCGGCTCGATCCGCGATACATCTCCGGACGACCCTGAATCCCTCCAGCCACGCTCCCTGACGGGTACAATACGGAGGAAAATGTCCGCCCCGGGCGCTGGTTGGCGCCTGAAGGGCCGGTGAACCTATCACGGCGAGATACCATGCCGCGTCCGTCACGAGCTCGTACCGTCGCCAAATGGAGTGGGGTGGTGGTGTGCTTGGTGCTGGCGGCGGGGTGGGCGGTGAGTGATTTTGTCGTCGATACTTCCTTTTTGTTGACGCGGTACATTCGCATTGGGGACGGCTGGATTCAAGGCGGCTCGCCGATGTACCTGCGGCACTTCGGACGCCGAGGAGGATGGCTACCGACGGTTCAGACGATCCCTGTGCATCAGACCATACTTGTTATCCC
>JADFPW010000176.1 GCA_022562105.1 Planctomycetota bacterium | reverse complement strand
CCAATGAGCTGGTGTTGGCGATGAGTTTGAGATCGTGGATCCTCAGGATGCCGTCGTAGTCCAGATCAAAGAAGTGCTCCTCTTGATCGCGGACGAACCGATCGCGGACCTTCTCGGCAAGGGACTGCGAAGCAAACCCGCTGTTCAGAATGGTCTTGAGGAGCGTGCCGTAGATTCGCTTGCGAATCAGAGGCCCGTCAAACGACCGGTTACGGCGCGTCACGCCGGTCCCCGGATCGTTGATTATCCGCTCCAACTCGCTCTTGAAGGCAGTCTCCAAGAACTGAGCAGACTCCTCAGAGAGGTCGTATGACGTGAGATATCCGGCGAGCATCTGGTCAGCCCTGAAAGTCGCTGGTTCCCTGGGGCGCTGGTTCTGGAGCTCAAGAGGATCACCCCCAATCTCGGCATATGCTTGCATCAGCCGGTGAATGGCCTTGAGGCGGGCCAGACCTCCCGCGTCGTGATGGGCAACGATGGCTGACAGGCAATCAAACTCGTAGCACCGAGCCCTGCCGGCCTGGATTCTCTGGATGTACTCTAGGTCGGCCGTGTGGCCGCTTGCCCGCATCATGTCCTCCGCCGTAATGGCTCCCGGTCCCTGAAAGGGCAGCGGATCGGAAGCGATGTCGCTTAGACGAACCATGGCCTCCTTAACGGAGAGTTCGCAAACGGGGGCGGCGTAGACGCCACGATCGACGGGCACCGAGGAGCCTGACTCCCAATCCGCTGTAGGACCCTGGCGAATATCCCACGAGATGCCAACGCGTCTACGCCCATCCTTGACTAGCTCGATGGGAACCGGACCCTCCGCCACCGCAGTTCGTGGGCATAGAGCCGGCATGACAATAGCAAGCAGTGTGAATGCGCACAGTGTCTTCATGGTACCGCCACCGTTTCTCAATGTTCATTGGCCTGTTTGAGTGCCCACTCGTACCACTTGTCCAGTGCGGCCGCCCGCGCGGAAGCTTGCCCAAAGTAGGCGTATCCAAACTCTTCCCCCGTCAAACCGCGCAAAGCGACGACGATCCTAAACTGCAAGGCCTCGTCTGTTTGGTCGCGCAATAATCGTTCAACGACGAGGCGAGCCAGCTCGATGCGCTCTGCATCCGTCAATCCCGCGATCACGTCTTCGTTGAAGAGAAGGGCAAGCAATTCGCATTTGCGATCATCGTCGTCGAGGAGATCGAACAGATACGACGATTCATCGGTGGCCTTTGCCGCTACGAGTAGCTGTTCACAATCCTGGAGAGCTTGTTTGATAGTCTTCGCATAGGGCCAGTCGCGGCTGATCCACTTCTGAAGCGCTTCGCGGCCGCGGTCATCGCCGTGCTCGCATGCAAAACGCGCCAGCCTGGCAAACCGACTGCTCATGGAGCTGGACCGCCGCCACTCGTCGCGGTGCTCCGGTCCCTCGACGACGTCCAGGTATCGCCGCGTCAGCGCCAGGCGAGTGGACAAAGGGAGGAACTCGTCCTCAGGGCCGGGGAAACTGCTGTGAAGAACGACGCCCGGCGGCAGGTCGCGACAAAGCGCCGTCAGAAGCGAATCGACATCATGGGGAACGACTTCCGGTGGAGTGTCCGCATCCTGAACGAAAAGGACGTGCAACCCGCCAAGGTACCCAACCGCTGGTCGCAGGACAGCGAACTGAGGGATGTACGCGTATACACCTGTCTGAAGATGTTCCGTCTTGGGAAGGTGTTGGGCATAGGGAATCTCCAGCTCCTTTGGAATCCCCCAATCCACGAACTCCTGCGAGACGGCAAGGTGGCTCAGCGTGATCCCCTCCTCGCGCGGCGAGGGCATGACGCGGACACGGAAGCGGTACGGTCCCCACGGAGAGTCGCAGGATGTTTCTGCCACTACGCCGGCTTCGACAGCCGTCTCAGCGGTTAGAAGAACCATGGATTCTCCCTCACCATCCGGCTCGACTAGTACGAACATGCGGGCCAGTTTGGGCTTGGCAAAGGGTTGGATCCACATGGCTTCGCGCCCGCCGCCCTGCCACCACTCTGCTAGCTGGGCCCGACTTGGCTTGATACCTAAACCCCGCCAATCGGGACAAGCCTCATAGACTTCAGGAAACAACGTGTAGGAAATACGCGCCCTATCCCCCGGCGACGGCGCGGGCAATTCGAACAACCGGTCAAAATACCGCTGGACGTGGTCGCGAGTGATCCAACGTCTCGCCTGCAGCCAGCTAATGTACACCGAGCATGTATCAGCCCACCGAAGATCCCTATTTTTCCCGACCACGGCATCTTCAAGGGCGTCGTACAGCGCGATCCGGTGGGCCTCCGTAGCACGCGGGCTATCCCACAGAGGCATGAAGAACGATTGGACAATGCACGGCCAATCGGTGGGCGTTGATCGTGAAAGGGTGATCTGGACCGGATTGCCCGCTAGATCCTGATCTACGGACGTCCTGCAAGAGCGTCGCAGAGTCTCCAGAATCTTCGCGTGCAGCGTCTCGTAGAGTTCGGGAGCAAGATGCTCCGACTCGATGAGGCGAACGACCAGCTTGTCCATTCCTCGAAGTTTGGAGATCCAACCGTGATACAGGAGCAGGTGGATGCGCTCATCGAGGACTCGAGTCTCCTCCGGTCCGATCTCCCGGCGGACAATGGGAACGAGAACTTCCCGTGGGTAGTTGTTTGGATCGACGTTCCAATGGGCGCCCGCAAGACGGTCCCAAAGCTGTTCATAGGCATCAAGTAGAGCGCGTAGAACCTCGGCTCTACCCAGATCGGTATCGGCGGCGCCAGCCTCGAGTATTCGTTCGAGGGTGAAGATCGCCTTTCCGACACCGGGCCAGACGTCGTCAGCGCGGATGGCGTCAAGCGCCTTGACGTGCCTTTCTGAGATGCCCATCTTCTCTGCGCGCGACGAGGAGGCCTGACGCTGCTGCCGGGTGGATTGACTCTGAAGGAGGAATTGGGCCGCCTCCGGTGCCGCCAAGCTCGGAGCAGGGTTCGGATCCTCCTGCGCCAGAAGCAGGAGGCGAGGCGCTGCCTGCTCAATGCCCGAATGGGGCTCACCTCTGTCTGGAAGCTTGTCTTCTGCAGCAACCGAGAGTCCGTAGCCAAGCACAAGTGCTGTCACGACCCGCCAGCTTTCCTCAGCTGTACACCGTTTCTGACTCTTCTTTCCAGTAGTGTACTTCATATCGTCTTGTCCACGAGGCATAAACCTCGTCAATTGAAACCGTCGCAGTATCCAACCGGCGAAGTCAACACGTTTCTGTCCCATCCGCGGATACGATCAGCCAGGTCGCCTCCGGCACATGCACCCACTTGGCGCGACGCCGGCACACAGCGGTTCGTCTAGGTTCCCTCACCGTCTGCGACAAGCCGGATGGTCACGGTGCTGCTTGTTGCGACGATGCTTCCGAATACCGCCGTGGCGGTGAACTCGGCCAGTTCACCGTCGATTTGTAAGTCACCACTGAAAATCTCTGCGCTGGCTGCGTCATCGAAGAATAACCGAGTGAACGGCTCATTGAACGATCCGCAGAGCAGCCCCTCCGGATCGCACTGCGTGACGACGGCCAAGCGCGTACTCAACTCGTGTATGTCCCGGTCGGCGTCCACCAAGTGGAGGGTGAAGGAGAACGTCACGATTTGCGTTTGGTCGGGGAATCCACTTAGTCGGTAGGGCGGCTGAATGTGGTGGCCTCCTTGAAATCCCTCAAAGAACGTCACCTCGTCTCCGTCCTCGAGCGCCGAGGCGTCGACGTCAGAGTTGCTGAGAAACGTCAGTGTAGGCAACGCCGAATCGGGAGGCGTTCCCGCCGAGGAGCAGCCGGTCAGCGCTGCCACCGCGGCGACGCCGAGTCCGACCGATAGCGTTGCGCGGGTGAGCTGGTTTGCGGGTTGCGTGGCGTTCATCAAAGCCCGTTGCCTGGAAGAGTAAACATGCACTCGTTCTACGTCGTCCGGAGTGCCATTCAAGCCCGGCGACCATCCTCCATCGCTGGCGACCTGAACCGTGGGCGACAACTCTACCAGAGTACCGGTGGACGGCAAAGCGTTACCAGCCGGTCGACCCCTGGCTGATGCCGCGGTCAGCGTTTCAACGCCTCTCGCCGGCGAAGCTGACCGCAGGCGCCGTCGATGTCCAAGCCTCGACTGCGACGCAGGTGGACGTTGACGCCGGCTTCTCTCAGCCCTAGCAGAAACGATTGCATGGCCGATGGACTCGGGCAGCGATAGGGCAACTCCGGAACCGGGTTGTAGGGGATCAGGTTGACTGTGCTTCGCAAACGCCTGCTCAGCCGAGCCAACCCCCGGGCGTGGTCGGGTTGATCGTTGACCCCGGCCAGAAGGACGTACTCCAGCGTCACCTCCCGGCCCGTCTTCTGGAAATAGTACCGCCCGGCGTCGATCAGCTCGTCCAGCGACGTGGCCGCCGCCCAGGGGATGAGCTGTTTGCGGAGGTCATCGTCCGGGGCGTGGATGGAAATCGCCAAGGTGATCTGCATCTTCAGATCGGCAAGCTGTCGAATCCGCGGGGCCAAACCGACGGTGCTCACCGTGATCTTGCGAGCCCCGACGTTGAGGCCCCAGTCGGCGTTGATCGTGCGCAGGGCATCGACGGTGGCATCGAAGTTGGCCAACGGTTCGCCCAGGCCCATGAACACCACATTGCTCAGCCGATCTTCGCGGCCGCATAATTGCTGGACGCGCATGGCCTGCTCGACGATCTGGGCCGCCGATAGCTGCCGTTGGAGTCCGTCGATCCCGCTGGCGCAAAACCGACACCCGACCGGACACCCCACCTGGGTGGAGATGCACGCGGTCCGACGCACTCCATCGGGAATCAGCACGCACTCGCTGGTGCTGCGGTCACGCCATTGCAGCAACAGTTTGACCGTGCCGTCCGACGACTCCGCCCGGTTGACGATTTGTGACTCAAACAGCGTCCAGTCGTCGGTGAGCCGCTGTCGCAGGCGTTTGGAGAGATTGGTCATCTCCGAAAACTCGCCCGCGCCATGGCGATAGATCCACTCGATGACCTGCCGAGCGCGGAATGCCGGCTCGTTCATTTCGCGCAGATACCCCTCGACGATCTCGGGCGACCGCCCAAGGATACTTCGTCTATCGGCGCTGCCGATCTCGTCGGAACTGATCGACTCCTCGCTGAGCATTAACCCAGAGTAGTGCCCCGGAACGGTCGCGACAAACCGAGCCGCGACCGTGAGGGAGCGGTTTTCTGCGAGTGAGCCGTCATGCGAGGCTACCGCTCCCTGACGGTCGCGGCTCGGATAGGGGTACGCTGTGGTTTCGAGAGCGCACAACACCAGCGTATCACGTGCCATGGGTAACGCGCCCTCCGGCGAGGATACGGTCTCACCCGTCAGAGACGCCCACGAAGGAGCTTCAACGAGAGGAAGATTCATGCGACACCAAACCGACGAGATCGACTACGAAATCCACGGCGACGACATGCAGTTCGTCGAGATCGGGCTCGACCCGCAGGAGGCCGTCATGAGCGAGGCCGGGGCCATGATGTATATGGATCCCGGAATCGAGATGGAGACCCAGCTCGGCACGGGGACCGAAAGCAACTTCTTCGGCAAGCTGTTCTCGGCCAGCAAGCGAATGCTCACCGGCGAGAGCCTCTTCATGACCGCCTTTTATAACCAGAGCAATCGCTACGCCAAAGTCGCCTTCGCCGCGCCTTATCCGGGCAAAATCATCCCCCTGAATCTGGCCGAGACCGGCACCATGCTGTGCCAGAAGGACTCCTACCTCTGCTCAGCCAAGGGGACCGAGATCGACATCGCCTTCACCAAGCGTTTCGGAGTGGGGCTGTTCGGGGGCGAAGGGTTCATTCTGCAGCGCCTGTCCGGCACAGGCTGGGCATTCGCCCACGCGGGCGGCACGGTGCTGGAGCGCGAGCTGAACGCCGGCGAGACGTTGCGCATCGACACCGGGTGCATCGTGGCGTTTCAGGAGCGAGTTGAATACGACATCCAGTACGTCGGCAAGATCAAGACCGCCCTGTTCGGCGGCGAGGGTCTCTTCTACGCCCGACTGACCGGCCCCGGAAAGATCTACCTGCAATCGCTACCATTCAGCCGACTCGCCGGCCGCATATACAAAGCCGCTCCGCAGCGTGGCGGCCACAAGGGCGAAGGCTCGATCCTCGGCGGACTGGGCGGCCTCCTCAGCGGAGACAACAGATAGCCACCCGTTGAAATACTTGCGGGACGGACGGACTTTCCAGTCCATCAGGCGGGCGTTTCTTGGCATGATGACCGACTGGAACGTCGATCATGGTGTCGACGAAGGCACTCGGCGCCCCCCCGCGGGGTCTGCTCGCCGGCGTGGCGCAGGGCTACCGGAATGGCAGTGTACAGACGGTGACCGAAGCGGACGGGGTCGAACTCTCAATCGCCAGCTCGACCCCCGACTCCGATTGGGCCTGACGAACATAGCCCAGGCCGATCCAAGAACCCGACGAGAGTGACTTGCAGGTGCTGGTGATCACGCCCACAGTTTTACCATCGTGCAGAAGCCCTACCCCTTCTGTGAATCCCTCGGCGTCGTCGGCGGAGTTGAGTCGAAGGCCCACCAGGGCGCGGGCCACGCTGCCGCGAGTGCGCATGCGCTCGACGATCTCTTGGCCCAGGTAGCAGCCCTTGTTGAAGCTGACCGCCCGGTCGAATTGGCCCGTCTCGGCGGGTAGGACTGTATTGTCGATTTCGCTCATCGGCCACGGAACGCCGGCTTCGATGCGCTGGACGTTCATGGCATCCAGCCCCACCGGTATCAGGCCGAGAGGCTCACCGACACGAAGGAGTTCAGATCGGACCTCGGTGGCCGACTCCGAGGGCACGTTCAGCGCCCAGCCACACGGACCGAGTTCGGGTTGGCGCAATAGCCGAACGCCGGCTCCGGCGATGTCCATGGGCGTATGCTGAAAATGAGCCATCGCGGAGGCATGGGTAGCTCCGAATTCGGACAGAATCGCGCCACCCTTGGGGCCGAGCAACACCAACCGAACAAACTCCTCTGACCGATCCGTCAGGGTCACGTCCTCGGTGATGATGTATTTGTCGAGATGGGCGAGCGCGTCGTCGAGCGTCCGACGGTCCAGATCAAGCCAGATTGCCTGGCGATCCATCCAGACGTGTAGGTCGAAGACGATACGTCCTTTGACGTTGACCGCGAAAGCGTAGTGTCCATCGCCCGGTGAGAGGTTCTTGATGTCCTGGGTCAGCAGGTTGTGCAACCAGCCGACGCGGTCTTGGCCACCGACTTCAACCAAACCGCCGTGGGCGTGGTGCCACAGTCCGGCGGAGTTGTTGATGGCCGTATACTCAGCTGCCACGTCACCGTAATCCCGGACGATTCCGCTATCTACGCTGGTCATTTTGATCGTCCACGGACGCGGCTCACCAGGCTTTCGGCGGAGGTCTTGATGCCCTTGACCGCGCTTTGCAGGGCCTCGCGGTTGGGAGCATATTCCAGTGCGGTATCGAAGTAAACCATGTCCTTCTCCACAAGCTCGGTCAGCGACATGGTGAAGCTCCGCATTCCCTCTTCGGTGCTGGAGGTGATGATGGCGCTAAGATCCTCATCCTCCTCGTGTCGGATTTTTTCCTTCACCGTGGCGTTGTTCAACAGCACCTCAGTGGCGGGAACCCGCTTGCCCGGCTCGCAGGCGGGCAAGAGTCGCTGGCACATGATGGCCACCAGACTGTTGGCCACGGATGATCGTATGAAATCGTGCTCGTCGCGCGGGAAGAACTCCAGAATACGGGCGAACGTCTGTGGAACGTCAAAACAGTGAAGACTTCCCAGGACCATGTGTCCGGTTTCGGCGGCCTGGATGGCGGCGAGCATGGTCGCCTTGTCGCGCATCTCGCCGATGAAGATGATGTCCGGATCCTGGCGAACGACGTAACGCAACGCTTCGTTGTAGTCGGCGATGTCGATGCCGATCTCTCGCTGCGAGATGATGGCCTTGGCATGCTCGAAGACAAACTCCACCGGATCCTCGATGGTGATGATGTGCATGGTGCGCGACTGGTTGATGTATTCGAGCATGGCCGCCAGGGTGCTGGTCTTGCCGCTGCCAGTCACGCCGCTGACCAGAATCAGACCGTCGTGCGTGCGATCGATCGTCTTGCGATAGACGGGCGGTAGGTTCAGCTCGTCAAACGATGGAATCTTGCTCTGCACTCGGCGAATGGCTGAGTGCATCTCGCCCATCGAACGAAACACATTGACCCGGAAACGATCACCCTCGGCATCCCGAAACGCGAAATCCAGATCGCCGCGTTCGTTGTATTCGTGGCGGCGTTCCTCGGGCACCAGGCAAGCGAGCATGTCGTTCATGAAGGAGGTCTTGTTGATGGACGGCAGGTCGATTCGACGCAACGCACCTGCCACCCGGTAGAATGGGGGATACCCGGTCTTCAAGTGCAGGTCGGAGGCCTCGAAACCCTTCATCTTCTCCAAAAGATCGTACATCAGCTCTTTTGGATCGCCCAATTCACGCATGGTAGCTCCTTACTACAATACACCCGATGAAATTCCCGCAGCCGACGCTATCGCAGAAGCGCGACGATGCCGATCCCCACGCCAATGGCCGCCAACACCAGCGTACTCGCAAACAACAGCGTGAGGCGACGGGCCTGATCACGCACCAGCTCACCGAGCTGCACATCGCGCGCCGTCGCCTCGATCCGTAAACCCTTGAGCATCTCCGCTGATGCACTGGAAGACGAGTCCAACGATTCAACCGCCCGGCGGAATCCGTCCATCGTGCCAGCCAGGCGCTCCTCGTGCTCGCGGGAGCCGGACATCTGACGGCTCAGGTTCTCCAGCGTCTCGCGCTGAGCGTCCGCCAGCTCCGGCAGGCGTCCCAGGGTATCTTCCCACCGATCGGATCGGTCGTTGGCCGCCTGGATTTGGTCGGCGATGGCGGCCAGCGAGTCGCTCGTAGCGGCGGCGGTCTCCGGCATGCGGACCATGGTTTCAGCCAGGCGGCCCAGCGAATCGGCGATCTCGCGGGTGCGTCCTTCCTGGGTATCGAGGTGAGCGCGGATGGCGTCGACCATGCCGACGACCTGTTGGAATCCCTGTTCCAAGCGTTCGACAGCCTGCTCGCGCCGGCGGCGAGCCAGCAGCGGGCTGGTGGGTCCAGCCGGGGACTCGGCTTCGGAATCAGTGGTCAACTGACGGTTCAGAAAGCCGTCGGAATCGACCGCCCCGGG
>JADFPW010000175.1 GCA_022562105.1 Planctomycetota bacterium | reverse complement strand
GGGTCGGGAGTCTTTGTTTTCACGTGCCCTCGTCTTTTCGATTTACTCTCCCCAAATAAAGACTCCCGACCCCTTATCTCGCCCTTCGCCCTTGTCCGGCTGTGAGGCCGAGAACGCGCACTTCTAAATCTGGATCGAAGTGGGTGGTGGCCCATGCGCCTGCACCGACCTTCATGTCCGGAAGATAGTATACGATGAAGGTGCGTTCGTAGTTCCGCGAGTCTTGGGACTTCAGCTTGAGCGCAAGGGCCCGAAGGGTGCGTTCGGATACCTTCTTGTTCAACCGAACGTCCAGGCTGCGTTTGATGCCGGGCATGGTAGTTGAGTCGATGATCGAGTATGACACATCGTCCGGAATGGTCGGTGTTTGAGGCTTTGGGGACGCGGAGGATGGTCCTCGGGAAGTCGCGGATTGTTGACCATCGTCGCATCCAATCGTCACGAGGCTGAGAATGGTGATGATGAGCGTGAGCAAGTGTCGCACGGTAGCCCTCCAAAGGTCGCTAACATCGATTAGATTGAGCGCGGACCATCGGCGGATGATCGCTGTCGTTGCTGCGCTTCTGGCATTACATCCTGCCATTACGCTCCAATCGTCGCACTGGCCGTTTCGCTCCACGGCCCGGGTTCGCCGCGCGTCGATTCCCAGCGGAGCATGTAGGGCGCAACCAAGCCCGTGAACGGCCTCACTCATGCTACTCGATGCCGAGCCGCCGCGATACGAGCGGCCGAACTCCGCCCGGAAGATTCACCACAGAGCACGCAGAGATCGCGGAGAAGAGAGTGCAGGTTCATTCCGACACTCTGCGCTTTCTGCGTGCTCTGCGGTGTGTGTTGCTCCCGCGCGCTCGCACGCTCGGTGCTTACCGTAACTTGGCTGCTTCTGATCGGACCGCCTCCGCGAAGCGAGACTGGACCTCATCGAGTCGCTTGATGAGTTGGCCCATTGCATCGAACGACTCCCTGTCCTCCGTATGGCCAGCCTTGTACCGGGCTTTGTGTTCTCCAAGGGCGGACGCTCCAGCATCTCGAACCGCCTCTAGCGCGTCGATGTGCGACTGCAATTCAGGCCAGTAGATGGCGACGAGCATCTCCAGCTTTTCGAGGTTTCGCTCCTCGTCCTTCCCCGACGCGATCGTCATGTCCAGCGCTTGGTTGTAGTCTATCTTGCCGGTCATGACAGGGATGTAATGGAACCAATCGCCTACGAGCACCCTGCAGAAGCCCAGGAAGGCTCGACAGAGCTGCTCAAGTCGTTCCCGCCGGAACTGACGGTCCTCGCGACGGGCGTTGAGCCTGAACGTGACCACCGCCGCGACAACGCCGCTCATCACGATGGTCAAGAGACCAAGGATGACCTGCCAGACCGTCATGCCCTATCCTCCATGAGTGGGCCGGGTGCTATGCCTAGGCACCAACGCGGACATTCCTTGGCTTGTTTGAACATTGCGCGGCGTTCGCCTTTCTGAATTCGCCATTCTCTTCACGCCCCAATCGTCGTGCTGGCCGTTTCGCTCCACGGCCCGGGTTCGCCGCGCGTCGATTCCCAGCGCAGAAGTAGGTCGGGTCATCGTGCCAACAGCCCGCTCGAATCACGGTTTAGGTTTCTTCAAAGATTTCAGCTTATCACGGTTCCATCGTCCCAGAATCGTGATGAGTTCACCGGCATCGTTGAAGACCTTCTGCTCCTTTGATTCCGCGTTGGTGACAGTGCCTTTGATCCAGAGGCGCGCGGACTCAGCTGTAGAGTCGGCCTTCCAGCGATCGAGCGAGAAAAGATTGACTGTGACTTTCAATCCCTTAGTTTCTTTGGCCATGCGCGTAGCTCCGGTTTTAAGTTCGCTATTCTGCAGTCTTCGTTCGCGCAGCGCTTACGCCCCAATCGTCGCGCTACCCGTCTCGCTCCGCGGCCCGGTGTCGCCGCGCGTGTTTACCCAGCGGAGCATGTAGTGAGCGACCGCGTTGCGTCGTGCTTATTTCACCACCGCGGCGCTGACCAGTTCACTCCAGGGGCCGGTGTCACCCCGTGTGCTGACCCAGCGGGCTTGGTCGTAGACCGTCTGGCCGCTCGCAGGTCGTTTCCGCTTAGGCGGAGCGGGATCGGCGGCCGGCTAGGAGGCCTGCTACGCTCAAATCCTCGTTGATCAGTGGCCAATGGATGCCGTCGCCATCGCCGAGGAGTTCCGACTTGCCCCGCTGCTCAGGAGTGGCTCGCAGTAGGCGTGGGAACCAGACCAGGGGCACGGACAGTCGCCGGCCATCGACCAGATGGACGATCAACTCCGCGTCGGTCACTTCCACCGACTCGGCCCGGGGAGTTGTCTCAACTGTCGAAGAACTCATGCCAAGCCTCCAGATCCGATCCTACTACTCGCGCTGCGGCGAGGTCAAGGGCGAGCAGAGTGGATGCGGCTCGCTTCAACTTCCCGGGGACTCCGGCTTCGACTCGCCGGGCGGCCGCTCGTGTCAGGGCAGCGCTAGAACCATCGATTGCGGTCCGCGATCGCTGATTCGTGGAATCTAGGCACCGCGCTTCCGAAGACGCCAGTAGTGATCCGCGGCGAAACCGGTGCTGCTGTACTGGAGCAGTGTCGCCCGGTTACAAACCGGTGCCACACCTGACTATAATCCCGTCCATGAGCCACGAGCACGATTCGACCAGCGCCAAGGGAGCGGCCGTTACCCTGGTGCTTGACGACACGCCGTTGACCATCGATCGACTCGACTCCGTCTGGGGTCGGCCGCTGGATGTGCGCGTGGCTGACACGGTCTGGGCTCGCATCGAACAGTGCCGTCGGCATACCGAAACGATTGCCCAAAGCGGCAAGACGGTTTACGGCATCAACACCGGGATCGGCAGTCTCTGTCGGACGGTCATCCCCCCTGAACAGATCGACGCCCTCCAGGAACGAATCATTCTGTCACACGCCGTCGGTGTCGGGTCGCCGATTCCGGACGGCATCGCTCGCTGGATGCTGCTGTTCAAGATCCACGCCCTGGGATTGGGGCATAGCGGAGTGAGACGCTCAACCGTCGAATGCGCCTTGGCCCTGTTGAACCATGATCTGCTCCCGGTCATTCCATCGCAGGGTTCGCTCGGGGCCAGTGGAGACCTGGCCCCGCTGGCCCACATGGTGCTGCCCATGATCGGTCGAGGCGAGGTTCGCTGCGGCGGGCGGACGATCGAGGTGGCGACTTCGATCGGCGACGACGGGATCGCCGGAACGGGGATTCATCCGATTCGACTCGGGGCCAAGGAGGGGCTGGCCCTGATCAACGGCACGCAGTTCATGACCGCCTACGGGGCCGCACTGTTGGTCCGGGCGCGGCGGACGCTCAAGGCGGCCGATGTAATCGCCGCCATGAGCCTCGAAGCGCTTCAAGGCAGCATCCAACCGTTCGACGAGCGTTTGCACAGTCTTCGGCCACACCCCGGAGCAGTGGCGACGGCGGCCAATATGCGTCGCCTGTTGGCTGACAGCGAGATTCTGGAGTCGCACGCCGACTGTGACCGGGTGCAGGATCCGTATTCACTCCGCTGCCTGGCGGCCGTGCATGGTGCGACCCGGGACGCGGTGCGACATGCGACCCAGATGATCGAGACGGATATCAACGCGGTCACCGACAATCCGATCATCCTCGACGCCGAGACGGCGATCAGCGGGGGCAACTTTCACGGCCAACCGTTGGCCTTGGCCCTCGACTATTTGGGCATCGCCCTGGCAGAGCTAGCCAGCATTTCCGAACGGCGTACGTACCTGTTACTCTTGGGCAAGGACGGCCTGCCGGAATGTTTGATTGAAGATACCGGGATCAACAGCGGTTTCATGCTCGCTCATTACACGGCGGCGGCCTTGGTCAGCGAGAACAAGGTGCTGGCCCATCCGGCGTCGGTGGATTCCATTCCCACGTCGTTGGGGCAGGAAGACCATGTGAGCATGGGGGCCCACGCCGCGACCAAGGCGTGGCGGATCATGGACCACGTGGAAACCGTGCTGGCGATTGAAATGATGTGTGCAACCCAGGGGTTGGACTTTCGGGCGCCGCTGAAACCCGGAATCGGTCCGCGGGTCGCTCATCAAGTTGTACGCGAGCAGGTCGATCACGCGACGGTCGATCGCTTGTACAACCAGGACATGCAGGCCTGCTTGACGCTGCTCCGCTCGCAACGCGTGGTACAATCGGTCGAAGCGGCCCTCGGGGCGCTGGAGTGACCACTCGGAGGTACAGAACACCTGCGTGCGTTCCGCCCGGGATTGAGGATATGCAGCAGTGACGCCGAAAACGCTGAATGTCGGCAAGCCGCGAACGGTGCGTGCCCCGCGCGGGACGCAGCGGACCTGCAAGACCTGGCAGGCCGAGGCGGCCATGCGGATGTTGATGAACAACCTCGACCCGGAGGTGGCGGAGAATCCCGACGAGTTGATCGTCTATGGCGGCACCGGGCGGGCGGCGCGGAGTTGGGCGGACTACGATCGTATCGTGGCTGCTCTGAAAGCGCTGGAGCCGGACGAAACGCTGCTCGTTCAGTCCGGTCGCGCGGTCGGCGTGGCCAAGACGCATCCCGATGCGCCGCGAGTGTTGATCTCCAATTCCATGCTGGTTCCGCATTGGGCTACGTGGGATGAGTTTCGCCGCCTGGAGGCGATGGGTCTGACGATGTTCGGCCAAATGACGGCCGGTAGTTGGATTTACATCGGCACGCAGGGGATTCTGCAAGGCACCTACGAAACGTTCGGGGCTTGCGCTCGCAAGCATTTTGGCGGATCGCTGGCTGGCAAGTTCCTGCTCAGTGGCGGGCTCGGCGGCATGGGCGGTGCCCAACCGATGGCTGCCACCATGAATGGGGCGGCGTTTCTAGGCGTGGAGGTGGACAGCTCGCGTATCGAGAAACGAATCAAAGACCACTACCTCGACAAGTGGACCGAGGATCTGGACGAAGCGCTCGGCTGGATCAACGAAGCCTGTCGGTTGCGAAACCCGGTTTCGGTGGGGGTGTTGGGCAACTGCGGCGACGTGTATCCGGAGTTGGTTCGTCGAAACGTCATCCCCGACGTGGTCACCGATCAAACATCAGCCCATGACCCACTGGACGGGTACGTTCCGAACGGGATGAGCTTCGAGGACGCGGTGTCGATGCGCAAGACCGATCCCGATCGGTACATCAAGGAGTCATTCCGCACCATGGCTGACCACATGCGGGCCATGCTGGACTTGCAGAAGCGCGGGGCGATCGCTTTCGACTACGGCAACAACCTCCGAGGCCACGCCAAGGAGGCCGGCGTGGAGAACGCGTTCGACGTGCCCGGCTTCGTGCCCGAGTACATTCGCCCGCTGTTTTGCGAGGGACAGGGTCCGTTCCGTTGGGCGGCGCTCTCCGGTGATCCCGCCGACATCGCCTGCACCGACCAAGCCGTCCTCGACACGTTCCCCGACAACGAGCATCTGTGTCGCTGGATCAAGCTGGCCCGCGAACGGGTCCGATTCCAAGGTTTGCCGTGTCGGATCTGCTGGCTGGGCTACGGCGAGCGGGACAAGATGGGCCTGATCTTCAACGACCTGGTGGCCAGTGGCGAGATCTCCGCCCCCATCGTCATCGGGCGCGACCATCTGGATTGCGGTTCGGTAGCCTCGCCCAATCGTGAGACCGAGGGCATGAAGGACGGCTCGGACGCCATCGCCGATTGGCCGATCCTGAACGCACTGTTGAACACCGCCTGCGGCGCCAGTTGGGTGTCGGTGCATCACGGCGGCGGCGTGGGCATCGGCTACTCCATCCACGCCGGCCAAGTCATCGTCGCCGACGGCACCCCCGAGGCCGCCGCTCGCCTGAAGCGCGTGTTGACCGCGGACCCCGCCACCGGCCTCTTCCGCCACGTCGATGCGGGGTACGAGAAGGCAGAACGCATTGCCCAAGAGCGCGGCGTGCAGATTCCGCGATAGAGAAGGCGTGCAACGGACGGGCCAATCGAGTATCGTTCTGCTATGGCTAACCGATCCGATGACTGGTTCAAGCAGGCCATCCGGAATATGGATCAAGCGGCCGACAGTGCAGCCGCAGAGCGCCACGAATGGGCCTGCTTTGCCAGCCAGCAGGCCGCGGAAATGGCGGTCAAGGCGGTCCATTTGAGTCGTGGTCAGGAGGCCTGGGGACACGTGATTCGTGTACTTTTGGAGGAGCTACCCGCTTCGATCACGGTTCCGCCGGTTCTTCTCGAGTACGCCCGCACGCTGGACGTGCATTATGTTCCGACGCGCTACCCGACTGGGCACGCCGCCGGGGCTCCGGGTGAGCATTACGGTTCGCTACAGAGCGAGGAGGCGATTCGCCATGCCCGTCAGATCCTTGAGTTCTGCCGTTCTCAAATGGCCGGATCGTGAACAGGTGCTCGCCGCCGCGCGGCGATGGGCCGTTGCGCTGCGAGCGAGCGATGAGTCTGTCGAGCAGGTCGCCTGCGTCGGCTCCTACGCCCGCGGTGATTGGGGCGTGGGCAGCGATGCGGACATCATTGTCATCACAGCCGACAACACCCTGTCACCCGTAGAACGAAGTCGCCGCTATTATCCCGACGAATTGCCGGTGGCCGTCGATCTATGGGTTTACACCCGAGCCGAATGGGACGACCTGTCCAAGCGCTCGCCGCTGCTGCGTGCCAGGCTGGAGCAAGAATGGGTCGCCCTAACGTGATGCGACATCAAGCGAGCAAGACGACCGAACAAGGACGATTTCCGCGATGACCGATGTTAGCTATACGAAGCCCGAGAGGATCTGGCTCAGAGACCATTCCTCGTTGAATGAACGGTGGGTCCAGGAGAAGATCGCTGAGGATCCATCTCTCCTCGGCCTGGGCGACCTGGTGCTCAAAGACAAGGAGAGGCGTCAACCGCGCGCTGGAAGATTGGACTTGCTGCTTCAGGACGCGGACTCGAGTCGCCGCTACGAGGTGGAGATTCAATTGGGCAAGAGTGATGAGAGTCACATCATCCGGACCATCGAATACTGGGACATCGAACGCAAACGATACCCGCAGTATGATCACTGTGCGGTCATCGTGGCGGAGGACATCACCGCTCGCTTCCTGAACGTGATCGGGCTCTTCAACGGCGTCATTCCGCTCATCGCAATCCAGATGACCGCCTTGAAGGTCGGCGACCATTTGACCCTCCTTTTCACTACCGTTCTCGACGAGCTGGCTCTGGGACTTGCAGAGGAGGAAGAGGAAAGGGAGGTCACCGACCGGGCCTATTGGGAAACGCGAGGCACCAAAGCCACGGTGCGGTTGGCGGACCAACTGCTGGACATCGTCAAGGCCCTCGATCCAGAACTCGAGCTGAAGTACAATAAGTATTACATCGGGATCGCGAAGGACCGGCAACCGAACAACTTCGTCTCTTTCAGACCTAAGAAGAAACATGTTCATCTCACTGTGTGCCTCCAGCAGTCGGATGAGATCATGGAGAAGCTCGAGCAAGCGGGCCTTGACCTTATGGACTATGATAAACGGCGGGGACACTACCGCATTCGACTTACAGAGTCCGACATCGAGAACCATAGGGAACTGCTGACGGAGATACTGACCAGGTCGTACCAATCGTACGGTAGGTGAGCAGCGCGAACCGCGCATGAGGTTCCCTGCGGGCCATCAACCCGAGCTTCTGAGAAGGGCCAACCATGACTCCCATGAGCTTAGTAAGGAAGAACCGAGATCGGATTGTCAGTATCGCCGCGCGGCACGGGGCGCGGAACGTCCGCGTGTTCGGGTCGGCCCTACGCGGTGACGCCCGCGTGGACAGCGACATCGATCTGCTGGTGGATCTGGAACCGGGCCGCTCGTTGCTGGATCATGTCGGGCTCTGGCAGGATCTGGAGGAATTGCTCGGACGCAGGGTTGACGTAGTCGTAGAGGGTGGGATCAGCCCGCATCTCGAGCAGCGCATCCTCGCCGAGGCCCGCCCGCTATGAAGGATGACCGTGTCTATCTGCTGCACATTCGGGATAGCCGGCACCGCGTTGTCGAATACACGGCCAACGGGCGGGATGCGTTCCCGGCCGATACGAAGACACAGGATGCTGTCATTCGGAATCTGGAGATCATCGGTGAGGGGGTCAAGAATATCTCCGCGGTGCATAAGGATCTCCATCCGGATGTTCCCTGGAAGCGCATCGCGGGCATGCGCGATTTGCTAATACATCGGTACTTCGGCGTTAAGCTTGAATTAGTCTGGGCAGTCGTCGAGGACGAACTGCCCGACTTTCGGACGGCTATCGTGGGGATGTTAGATGGGTGATCCGCCGGGCTCGGGCGAAGATGGCGTCGAACATGGGCTCGGTCAGGCGGCGAGTGAAGGTGTTTTGTTGGCTGGGGTGGTAAGAGGCCAACAGGATCCGATCGTCGGGCAAGACGAATTCGACGCCGTGGCCGAACTTGCCGGGTCGTACATCCAGCGAGCGGGCCGTGTGGGTCCACGCCAGCCCGCCGAGGGCGATGAGTACACGCCAGGGCACACGGTCAAGCGTCTCACGCAAATAGTCTGAGCAGGATGCGATCTCTTCAATCGTCGGTTTGTTGGCGGGCGGGGCGCAACGGGCTACCGCGGTGATGAGACAATCATCAAGCGCCAGGCCGTCCTTTCGGTCGCGCGACTGCGCCTGGTTCGCGTAGCCGGACTTGTGCAATGCGCGGAACAGCCAATCGCCACTGCGATCGCCGGTGAACATACGCCCGGTGCGGTTGGCGCCGTGGGCGGCGGGGGCTAGTCCGACGATCAGGAGGGATGCGTTCGGCGATCCGAAG
Source organism: Planctomycetota bacterium (assembly GCA_022562105.1). Taxonomy (GTDB): domain Bacteria; phylum Planctomycetota; class Phycisphaerae; order UBA1845; family UBA1845; genus JADFPW01. The sequence goes on along the minus strand of JADFPW010000175.1, from coordinate 452 downwards.
TTGGGCACCGGGTTGCCCCAGTAGGTCTCGTTGCGAAAGGCGGCGCGTTTTGTTTCGGCGATATGACTGCAATGATCGCGCAAGCGCGGACAGCGCGTGCATGCAACCACCAGTCTATCTTGCTTGGACGACCAGCTTGTGGATCGGCTTTTCGTTGACACGGCGCTGCGAATCTCGATGCCTCGCACGGGGGTCGTGCACCCGCGCTGCTACGGCCGGCGAAGCGCCGGCTGCTGCTCTCGTTGCGAGCGGTTAGCAGCCTGTTGAAAAAATACGTTCTTCTGTGTGGCGCCGGTTTTCGAGCGGCAAAAACACCGGTTGCAAACCAATACTGTCCGGGATTCTCCGATACCCACCGGACACCTGACACCTGATACCTAACAGATTCCGTACTTGCGCCAGGGGCGCCCTTGTGCTCTAGTAGGCCGCATGGCACGCAGGCCCAACCCCGG